>NZ_JBEQCS010000019.1:0-96169 GCF_046054195.1 Celerinatantimonas sediminis | reverse complement strand
CAGATTGCTTGATTAATTGTTAAAGAACGGTTGCTTCTTCGCTCATTTGCCGTTGAAGCGGATGCGCATCTTACGCACATTCCTGATAAAGTCAATGGAAAATTTTACTTTTCAATTTAACCTTTCAGGCTTTAACCAATCGTTAGAAATTTATCTAACCAACTGATTTGACTGACCTTTTGATTTGACTGACCTTTCCAATCGCTTAAGAAGCTGTTGTGCCGTGTCAGTGGAGGCGTATTATAGGGATCTCGACGCAGGGTGCAAGCGCTTTTTTCAATAAATTTAAAACTTTTTCAAAAACACAGCATTCGCACACCTTAGCCACAGTTTTATCCACAAAATTTAAAATTCTTCACGCTAACATGGCGAAAAATCAACTGTTTTTATGCTACATTGAAAGTTTAATCAATAGCTTTAGTAATATTCGCTGAATATCACTTTGTTGGTTAAAATATTTTCTGTGGAATACACAATCAAAATCGAAATGGATTTTTCTATAAAATAGTGGTTGATTATGAAAACACCTTTATCTTTGTCTATTATCTTAACGATCGTATGTGCGGTAGTTTTAGCGGTATTAACTGCACTGACTGGTGCAAAACTATCTGCACCGATGGCGATGAGCATCGGTAGTATTATTACCGGGTTAGTAGTAGCTTTTGTTAGACCTTCTTCAATTGTACCCAAAAGCGAACCCAGCAGCTCATCAGAATCCACTCAGACACTTTATGTTGGAAATCTTCCTTACCGTGCCAATGAAACAGCAGTTCGTGAACTGTTTGCCCAATATGGACATGTTGTTTCGGTTCGTCTTTTAAAAGACAAACATACTGGCAAACGCCGTGGCTTTGGCTTTGTTGAAATGAGTGAAGAAGGTGCTCTGGAAGCCCAGAATGCACTTAATGAACAAGAGTTTCAGCATCGGACACTAAAAGTCCGTCCGGCGAACGAACGCAAAGATCATTCTCTAGAAGAAGATTAAGTTCATTAAATCCTAGAGCGTTAAATGATGCCCACAACGAATTCGTGTGGGCATTTTTTTTTGTGTAATACCCTACTCGTAGGCAGTTTTGCTGATGCGCGGCTTGCTTGATATCAAGCAGCGTCGCGACACGCTTAGCAACAGCTTGGCCTGAATCAACCAAACGAGTGTTTTTCCCAAAAATCGCACCCAACTCATTTCGCAGCAGTGGAAAATGAGTACATCCCAGCACGACGACATCAGGTTGCACTTTGGCCTTTAGCCAAGCAGATACTATTGAGCGTAAGTGCTCTAAGTCAGGAGTTTGGGCAGAGAGTTTTTGCTCAGCAATCTCAACAAGCTCGGTGGAGCCAATTTTGAGCACCGTACAATGGTTAGAAAATCGCTCAATAAGTTGCTTTGTATAGCTACGTCCAATTGTTGCAGGCGTTGCCAATAAACCAATAATTTTGGACTGGGATATTTCGCAAGCTGGCTTGATGGCTGGCACAACCCCAACCACTGGTATAGAGAGCATCTGCCGAAGCGGTTTTAACACAACGGTACTTGCCGTATTACAAGCGATGACTAATAAATCCGGGCGTTGTGTCTGGCAAAAGGGAACCACTAAATTTAAAACCCGAGCAACTAAAGTTGACTCGCCAAGCTCACCATATGGGAAAAGAGCATTATCGAACAGATAACTTAACTGATAATTTCCAAGCTGGCGGTCCAGTGACTGGACAATTGATAACCCGCCGACACCAGAATCAAACACAGCCAGATGGGGTGCCATGAACATCTCTTTTGCTAAATTAGAAATGCAGCGTAGTTTACGCTGCATTTAACGGCTGACCAATCAGTTTATGTCCTAAGATAGCAGGGGCAATCGCTGATTTATGCTTTCACTTGGACCAATCTAAATGCCAAGATTCGATCAATAACTAGCATAGCAATAAGAATAACAAATGTGGGGCACAGCCACCCCATGCCAACGCTATATAAAGGTAAAGAGTCAAACCAAGACGCGTTGAATTTTAAACGGTGCGCCACATCAAGTAGCGAACAGATAAAACTTGCCCCAAGCACCACGCGATAAACTAACTTAGGATTGGCAAGCTTTGAGCGCAGAAAAGTTAACGCTACCAGCATAATAGCGGTGGGATAAAGGGCCAACAAAACTGGGATGGACAAGTTAATCAGTTGATTTAATCCAATATTAGCAATCAGAGCACTAACTAGGCCAACAGCGATAACCCAATAACGGTACGCAATCCCGCTTAACCTGGCAAAATACTCTGAACTGGCGCAAGTTAAGCCGATTGCCGTTGTCAAACAAGCGAGTACTACAATTAACGAGAGAACCCACTGCCCATAGGAACCAAACAGCGACTGAACATAGATACTTAAAATATCACTGCCGGTATTCGCATGTGATGCGATTTGCGAGCTGGTTGCACCTAAATAAAATAGTGAAATATAAACAAATGCTAAACCGGCTGCTGCTATCAAAGCCGAATAAACAAGATAACGAGCAACCGCCTTTTTTTGCGTCACACCTTTTGAGCCAATCGCATCAACCATCAGCATTCCAAACAACAAAGCACCAAACGTATCCATGGTGTTATAACCATCTAAAAAGCCGCTGGCCAAGGGTAAGTTGACATAATTACCTAAAGCCCCCACAACATGGCCTTGTGGGTCTAAAAATACGCCCAACGATAAAATGATTAAACCAATAAATAATGCAGGCGTAAGGAGTTTGCCAATCGTATCGATTAAGCGTCCCTGACGAAGGGCAAAAACAATCACTAAAAGGAAGAAGATCCCTGAAAAGAGCGGCAAAGCAGATGAACCATGGGCTAAAAATGGTTTCACCGCCATGTCAAAAGAGACGGCCGCCGTTCGGGGAATCGCAAACGCCGGACCAATAATGATGAACATGACAACAGCCATCAGCACAGATATGTTCTTAGGCAGTTCTCGGCTAATGGCTTCCCATGAGCCACCCGCCACAGCGACAGCAATGAGGCTTAATAGAGGTAAACCAACCGCGGTTAATAAAAAGCCGCCCATCGCACTTAAGTAATGATCGCCTGCGAGTTGGCCTGCATGCGGCGGGAAAATAATGTTCCCAGCACCGAGAAAAAATGCAAATAGCATAAATCCCAAGGCAATAATATCAGTCGTCTTTAGTGTTTGCTTCACCATGATTCCTACTACGTTATTGATTTTGCTAGATCTGACAAAATTCAAATGCAATATTTTTGTGCATAAAATTCACCAAAATAGCGAATTATGCACAAATAAAGTGCGGGATCATGACGATTTGAGGATGATTGATCAACCCCAACATAAAATAAATTACTTTTTAAATTGGGGTTTATAGAATAACTAACTGATTTTAAAAGTCGTATTGAGCAGTTAGGTTCGTTTGAATGCCAGGTGCACGATAATCTGTGGTTTGCTCATAATCTCGGTCTAACAAATTATGCACAGAGGCAGAGAGTTTAAATGCTGATGTAAACTGATAACCTGCTGCAATATTCATCGTCCAATAGCTCGGTAATCGCTCGGTTGATGAACTAAAGCGATGGCCACTCCAGTTAATCCC
Source organism: Celerinatantimonas sediminis (assembly GCF_046054195.1). Lineage (NCBI taxonomy): Bacteria > Pseudomonadati > Pseudomonadota > Gammaproteobacteria > Celerinatantimonadaceae > Celerinatantimonas > Celerinatantimonas sediminis. Next base: position 92,591 of record NZ_JBEQCS010000019.1, on the reverse strand, counting down.
TGTATGAAGGTTTAGTTTCGGCAATACTAACCAGTCTGCCTGCCATTTACCGCTATTCCACGGACGATAACTTAGCACTTTGTTGGTTTGCTTATTTTCACTATCAAGATAGGTATAACTCAGTTGCTGATGAATTGGGCCTGTGACAAATTTTAAGACAAATTCACTACCCATAACCCGCGCTTTGCTGACGTTGTCAGTCGTTGAGTAATCACTTGTAGTTTCAATAAGATCGCGATAATTGGTGCGATACAAGTTCCATTCATAGTGAATATTTTGAACTTGTCCTTTAAAGCCTAACTCAAGGTTTTGTGACTTCTCAGGTTTAAGATTGGGGTTTCCCTGATAGCCATACGATAAAGGCCAATAAAGATCATTAAAGGTCGGAGCATGAAAAGCAGTTCCATAACTTAATTTGACCTGCTGATTACTTAGATAAGTCCAACCACCAGCGACTGAATAGGTGGTGTTATTCCCATAGCGTTCATTATGATCCTGACGCAAACTGGCATCAACCAGATATGGCCCTTGCAGATAAGACACACTGGAATAACCACCGACGTTATAGCGTTTAGTCTCTGAAAAATCAGTGCTAGAGCGTCCCAGATTAGTTTGACGGGCATCGAGCCCTGCATCAAGTTGCCAATTATTGTTAAGCTGCCAGCTGTTGAGCCAACTTCCAGCATAACGTTGCGTCACATAACGCGAATAAGAACTGCTGTAATCGCGCGAATCATCCACGCCGTAATTTAAATTCCAGTGCGAGCTATAGCTATTCGCATCATAAAATAATGAACTACTAAAATACTGCTGAATGAGCGTATTATCTGCCTCAGTGGTCATATTATAACCGTTATACTGACCATGCCCACGATTGAGAATCACCTCACCATCAGCCGACCAGTTGTCGTTAAAACGGTGTTGAACACTAAAGAGCCCTTGCTGCGTGCTATAACCGTAATTATGCGCCGGTGTTGAATCCGGTTTAAAATTATAGCCATCACTACCTTCAGCATCTAAGTTCGCCTGAAATTGGGTATTCTCACCCAATGGGTGAACAAAGCGCCAGCCGCTTTGCCAATAGTTATGTTCACCGACACCCGCTAAAATTCGATTCACTTTTTCTTTAGCGCTAGGCTTGGTAATAATATTCACCACGCCAGCCATCGCATCAGCGCCATAACGAGCAGCTCTAGGCCCCCGAATAATCTCGATTCGCTCAACCATACTGGTTGGTAAAAAATTAAATGTACCGGTTCCGAGGCTGGCACTCATGGCCCGCACGCCATCAATTAAGACCAGGGTTTGGTCCGAATTACTCCCTCGAATAGACAACGCAGTCGTCGTCCCCCGCCCGCCCGATTCTCTAATCTGAACACCAGGCTGCATCGCTAAAACATCGGCAATAGATTTCGCTTGCATCTGTTCAATTTGCTTGGCGCTAATTATCGTATAAGGAGCGAGTACATCGTTGGTTGATTGTGGCATTCTGCTCGCCGTGACGATTATATCGTTGTCAGAGGACGTATTTTCTGCCTGCGCATAGCACGCAAAGGGGATGAGGGCCCCTAAAACCCAAGAAGCTTTCATGATTTATCCTAAGAACGCGTTAGTCTAGATGATAGATAAGCATCAGGTAGGTATTCGGACTTCGAGACCATTAGATAATGGCGGTTTCCCTTCCCATCGCATCTGCGACAGTGGTCCGATCGAGACTTAAATTAGGCTAAATCGGATAAACCATTGCTATCGTTACCGCTGCGCGCCAGTTCTGGATTTTCACCAGATTCCCTTAAATGCGGATAAACCGCCACTCTAATGCTGATTTATTCAGTTAATTAGGGGCTATTGACCTTTTGTAATTAGTTTTGCGCTAATCTGAAGCTGCGCCGCATTCAAAATGCGTTTAATTGAACAAAATTAAACAACCAAAGATCAACAGTCCTTAAGATAAGTTTACTGAAAAATACTGAGTGTGGATAATTCAAATTCTTCATAATCTAGACAAATTACTTTACAAAAAACCAGACTTCCCCCTTGTACAACGATAAATGCACTCTAAAATGGCCCACCTAGCATCCATCGGTACGAGACAAAAAGTTATGGCAGACATTGCCTATTACCCAGAACAATATCAATCTTTGCTTGAGAAGAAAGTAGCGGGCATTCAAGAGCGTTTTGCCGGCGTTACTCAACTTAAACCTCAGGTTTTTGCCTCACAACCAAGCCACTATCGGATGCGCGCTGAATTTCGAGTCTGGCATGATGGCGACGATCTTTACTACATCATGTTTGATCCACAAACGAAGCAGAAAATCCGCATCGATCAGTTTGGCCCAGCAAGTGTACTCATCAATGAGGTTATGACAGCGTTAGTTGAGCATCTTAAAACCAACCAAATACTGCGTCACAAACTGTTTCAGGTGGATTTTCTCTCTACGCAAAGCTCGCAAATTGTTGTCAGCCTGCTTTATCATAAAAAATTGGACCAAGCGTGGCAGGAACAAGCGCAGATACTCCGTGATGCGCTGCGCCGGCAATTTGATTTACATCTAATTGGTAGAGCTCGCAAACAGAAAATCTTACTCAATCAAGATTTTGTTATCGAAACTTTGAATGTGAATAATCGCCCAATTCACTATAAACAGGTCGAAAATAGCTTTACCCAACCTAACGCTGGAATTAACGAAAAAATGTTGAGTTGGGCGCTGGATGTCACCCAAAACCAAACAGGCGACTTACTGGAGCTCTATTGCGGGAACGGTAACTTTTCACTGGCACTAGCACAAAACTTTCAGCGCGTGTTAGCCACCGAAATAGCAAAACCTTCGGTTGATTCTGCGCAATTTAATATCAGTGTGAACCAGATTGAAAACGTCAAAATTTTGCGAATGTCAGCTGAGGAATTTACCGAAGCCATGCATGGCCGAACATTTCGACGTCTAGAACAAGCCGATGTATCGCTGGATGATTATCAATGCGAGACGATTTTTGTCGATCCACCACGCGCCGGATTGGATGATGCAACATTAGAGATGGTCAATGATTACCCGAATATTTTATATATTTCCTGTAATCCGACCACTTTACTAGAAAACTTGCAGACGTTGACTCAAACGCATCAGCTCAGTCAGTGGGCTATATTTGATCAGTTCCCTTACACCGATCACGCTGAAGTTGGCGTTTGGCTAAACAAGAAATAACAACCTCTGATCAAGACCCTATGCTTTAGGGTCTTGTTTAGTTTTATGCCATCCTAGCGAAACCACCAGATAAACCATTAGCGCCAGACAAATCAACGATGGCAAAAAATTATTGCCAAGATTAGGATATTCGACTCGCAATAACACCGAATAGCCAACCATTCCCAGCATAAAAACTGCCACCAGCTGCAACAGAGAACGATCCTTAAGCGGCACTTTAAAGGCACTCAAATGAAACAAACGCGCCGACAAAATAAGGCTAATCCAAGGAAATAACGTCCACGGCACGTTGGCGGTAAAAAGCATCGAAAAACAGGCATTCACACTGGCACCGATAACAAGAGTCAGAACCAAGATTTGGTAATAAAGCTTCATAAGCTCTCCTTAAGAGCGCTCCATCTTTTGCAACTCACAACAAAATAGCCTTGCTATAGCATAGTTTAGACAATTGTCTTATGGTGATGAAAGACTTATACAAAAGGAGCAACCATGACCCCAATGATTGGCGTTGGCGCTATTATTATCAACGAACAAGGGCAAATTTTGCTGGGCAAGCGCTGTTCAAGCCACGCCCCTTTTTGGGCGCTACCGGGTGGGAAAATGGAGCTAGGAGAAACATTTGAGCAAACCGCCCAGCGCGAAGTCAAAGAAGAAACAGCCATTGAGATTAACAATTGGCAAGTCGTTGGACTGACCAATAACCTTGCCACTTATCATGATGAAGGCGTTCATTATGCATCGGTTATCTTAAGCTGCGATCCGACAATCCAACAACCTAAATTGTGTGAGCCGGATAAATGCGAACGGTGGATATGGGCCTCACCTGATAGGCTGCCAGAGCCACTTTTTGAAGGAACCCGGCAAGCCATTGATAACTGGCAAGCCGGATTATTTTATCAGCGGTAAAAAGCGCTTAACAAAGTAACTGACATAAACTAACCAAGTCGCTTTGCACCGCTCCGGCGGTGACTTCTCGCCCAGCACCGGGGCCTTGAATCACCAATGGATTTTCACAATACCAGTTCGATTGAATGGCAAAGACATTATCGCATGGGCGCAAATTAGCAAATGGATGATGCGCATCAAATGACTGAAGACCAATTTCAGCCACACCATCTTTGGCAAATTTAGCGACATAACGAATCACTTGCCCTTGAGATTGAGCGGCTTTTAATTGTTCAGCCATAAACTCATCGAGCTCAGCCACTCGAGTCATAAACTCATCAGCCGGGATATCTTGCAGGCTTTGAGGGACTAACGAGTGAAGCTGTATCTGCGAGTTCTCCAGTAAATAGCCCGCTTCTCGCGCCAAAATAAGCAGTTTACGAGCCACATCTTGACCGGATAAATCCTCTCTTGGGTCAGGTTCTGTTAATCCTTGTTGCCAAGCTTTTTTAAGCAACTGGGAAAACGGCACAGATCCGTCAAAATGTTGAAAGAGCCAACTGAGCGTGCCGGAGAAAATCCCGCTAATTTCACGGATCTCATCCCCCGCATCACGCAACATCTTAATACTAGATTGAACAGGTAATCCGGCCCCAACGGTTGCGTTATAGAGCCATTGACCACCATGATCCCGAAACTGCTGGCAAACGTGCTGATAAAACTCAACTTTCGCCGAGCCTGCATATTTGTTAGCGCTAATCAGATGAACCCCTAACTGGGCCACCTGCGGATAATAGAAACTCAACTCTTCACTGGCCGTGATATCGATGGCAACCAACTCATCAAATGGATGTTCGCTAACACGCTCCAGAAGCTGCGACCATACAACGGGTTTAGGGTTAAATGGCTGCAACACACTTTTTGGATCCAATCCGTGAAAATCAACCACGCCTCCTTGGCGACCAAAAACACCCGCTAAAATTAATCGCAGATGATAGCGTTGCTCCATCACTTCTCGTTGCGCGGCAAAAAGTTCAAGCCACTGCTGACCGATATTTCCTTTACCAAACAACATTAAACCAATGCGTTTGGGCTGGGAAAAAAGGGTTTGATGAAGTTCATTAAGCAGCGGATCTAACGTCGTTTTTGGCAGAACAGCCACCAGCGAATGAGTAGAATCAGCGCTTTGCACGAAGGTAACAGGCAAAGAGCAAAGAGCTTGGTAAAATAAGTGGCTGTGCTCGCGATGCTCACTTACGCCGCGCCCAACTAGCGCCAAGAGGCTGTAGCCGGATAATCCCTGAACATGAAATTGATACGCACTGGCCCAGTGCTCAACCGCCGATAAGGCGCGAGAATAAAGCTCTTGGGTATAAACCAAGCGAAGCGTCTGGCAATCACGACGCTTTGAATAACTCAATGGCTGTAATTGTATCGCTTTTAGGTGCTCTAATAATGTGCTGCTATGTGATTCATTGGCATCATATTGCACATCAATCAGTGAGACCTCATCTAACGCCGAGACGATTCGCGCTCCTAAACCACCTTGAACAGAGCGAAGCACCTGAGTCATTCCCTCTTCTGGGGTATAACTGCTGCGTAATGTAAGCTTTTGCCGAGAGCGAAATAATGGCTCTAATGAGCGAGCATGCAAGACACTTGCACCAATGCGTGATAGCTCTGCAGCCTCTGCTAAGGATATCTTATCCAGCAACTGAGCCTCACGCACCCGGCGCGGATCGGCGCTGAAAATCCCCGCCACATCGCTCCAAATCGTTGTGGCACTGGCATCAGCTAACGCCGCCAGCTCTGTTGCTGAATAATCACTGCCATTACGCCCCAGCGTAATCGTATGACCATCGATGTCACGGGCAATAAATCCCGTCACGACCAAGCGTTTGGATACTTTATGCGTAGCTAATAGAGCCGCTAACTTTGGCTGTGAAAGAGCCACATCCACCTGCGGCTGTGCCCCGTATGGCGCAACGAAAAACTCCCGCGAGTCCAGATAATCACTCTCAAGGGCATGTTGATTGAGTAAAGCGCTTAACAATCGAGCCGACCAGCGCTCACCAAATGAGAGGATTTCATTGCGAGTAAATTCATCAAGTGAGTTGCTAAGCATCCGGCTAATCGCCATGCGATCTGACTCCAGAGCGCTAAACAACTGCTCAGCCAAATCGCCTTTTAGTAACTCACCAATTAGGTCGTGTTGAAATGAGCAAAGCGAATCAAATACAGCTTCAAAGGCCGGGTCATGTTCAGCTGCAAGCTCAAGTACATCGAGCAACCGGTTAGTCGTTTTCCCTGCCGCCGAAACGACAATCAGATCGCCCGGCTGCGTATATTTGGCAATAATTTCACAAACACGCAAAAAACAGCTGGCATCGGCTAACGATGAGCCCCCGAATTTATGAACATGACGTTGCATGGTACTCATACTAACCCGCAACTCCATCCAGCGCTTGTTTGAGATCACCAACTAAATCGTGACTATCTTCAAGGCCAACCGATACGCGTAATAATTGCGGTGTAATTCCCGCTTCAAGTTGAGCCGCCGCTGACATGCCAGCATGGGTCATTGTCGCAGGATGGGCGATTAAGCTCTCAACCCCCCCTAACGATTCGGCCAAACAGAATAACTTAAGCTGCTCTAAAAAGTGGATAAGCCCTTGCTCATCGGCATCAATCTCAAAGCTCAGCATCGCCCCAAAACCCTTTTGCTGAGTTTTAGCCAGTTCATGCTGTGGATGAGAAGCAAGCCCTGGATAGTAAACTTTTTTAACCCGTGGATGATTATCTAAAAATTCAGCGACAATCTGCGCATTTTCCTGATGAGTGCGCATTCTTGGAACTAACGTGCGCAAGCCACGCAGCGTCATATAACTATCAAATGCTGAACCGGTCTGCCCCTGACAATTTGCCCACCAAGCCAGTTTTTCATGAAGTTCTGTTGTTTTGCCTATCACGGCACCAATCACAACATCAGAGTGACCATTGATATATTTTGTGGCTGAGTGAACCACAATATCAGCCCCTAGTTCTAACGGTTGCTGCAGCGCAGGTGACATAAACGTATTATCCACCGCCACTAAAGCACCTTGTTCTTTGGCTTGTTTAGCCACTTTAGTAATATCAACCAACCGCATCAGTGGGTTACTTGGGGTTTCTAGCCAGACTAATTTAGGGCCACGAGAGAGCGCCGCCGCTAGGGCATCCTCATCATTTTGATCTACAAAAATAGTCTCAAATACACCTTTGGCACTTAAGGATTCAAATAAACGATAACTGCCACCATAACAATCATGGGGTGCCACTAAAATATCGCCAGGGTTTAACAGTGAACAAACTAAGTGAACGGCTGCCATTCCGGTGTTGGTAATCACAGCGCCAGCGCCACCTTCAAGCTCAGCCAAAGCCTCTGCTAACAAACTGCGCGTTGGGTTAGCACTGCGACTGTAATCAAAAGGCCCTTTATGCTTATAACCGGGAAAACTATAGTTAGTTGACAGATAAATCGGTGGGACAACCGCACCACACGTTGAATCGGTTTCGATACCGGTTCGGACCGAAATTGTACTCGGTTGGCGTTTGCTCATAATAATCTCGCTTGAAGGAAAAGGGCTCTTATAAGATTACCCTGACACCCATTAGACGTCAATGCTTCTAGACGTCTAAACATCCCGGCGTACAGATTGTCATCAATATGCCGAGTAGGTTACAATTACCCACAACATTAGTCACATTATTAAGCTTATGGCAACTAAATGGAATGGCGAGTGGATCAGCCCTTATGCTGAACACGGCAAAAAAAACGAACAGGTCAAAAAAATTACTGTATCTATTCCGTTGAAGGTTCTGAAAGTTCTTACCGACGAGCGGACCCGGCGACAAATAGGTAATCTGCGACATGCCACAAATAGCGAGCTGTTATGCGAAGCATTTCTGCATGCTTACACTGGCCAACCGCTCCCTACGGATAATGATTTAAGCAAGGAAAAAAATCAGCCAATCCCGGATAGCGCACTTAAGCTAATGAGTGAGCTGGGCGTTGAACCGCCAGAAGATGACGAGTAATTAACAAAGCCCATCGACATTTAATAAAGCCACTTTCAGTGGCTTTGCTCCGCTTTAAAAAGCTCGCTACAATCAAACACAATTTTATTACTAAAGAGACATGTGTTTGATGAACACCTCGATTGATCAGCAAATTGCTGCTGAGTTAGGCGTCAATGCCCATCAGGTCAGCGCAACCGTAAAACTCTTAGATGAAGGTGCAACCGTGCCTTTTATTGCTCGTTATCGTAAAGAAGTAACGGGCGGGCTGGATGATACTCAACTGCGCGAATTATTTGCCCGCCTGGGGTATTTGCGAGAACTTCATGACCGGCGCAGCTCCATTCTGGACAGCATTGAAAAACAAGATAAGCTCACCGACTCTTTACGCTCACAAATTATGGCTGCAGCCACTAAAACTGAGCTTGAAGATCTCTATCTACCGTATAAACCTAAACGCCGAACCAAAGGACAAATTGCTCGCGAAGCAGGTATTGAGCCGCTAGCCGATACACTCTTAGCTGACCCAAACCAAGACCCACACCAATTAAGCCAAAATTATCTCAATAGCGATGAGGGCTTTGTTGATGAAAAAGCTGTGTTAGATGGGGCCCGCGCTATTTTGATGGAGCGCTTTGCCGAAGATGCCAGCTTGATTGGCAAATTGCGGCAACGTCTAAATGATGAAGCGCTCGTGGTTGCCAAAGTCATTGCCGGACAAGAGCAAAATGGGCAGAAATTTCGCGACTACTTTGACTATCAAGAGCCTCTTAAACAGGTGCCATCCCATCGCGCTTTAGCCATTTTACGCGGTCGCAATGATGGAATTTTGCAAGTGTCACTGCAATGGCCGGATGAACAACACGATCCTGCTATCGCGATTATTAGCCAACATCAGGATATTAAAGACCAAGGCCGCCCAGCGGATAGCTGGCTGAAAAACGTGGTCCAGTGGACCTGGCGGGTAAAACTTAGTTTGTCGCTTGAAAACGAGCTACTCACAACTTTGCGCGAAAAAGCAGAGATGGATGCGATTGTCGTTTTTGCTCAGAACCTCAAAGATCTGCTGATGGCAGCGCCTGCCGGCGACCGCGTCACTTTAGCCCTTGATCCTGGGCTTCGCACAGGGGTCAAAGTTGCCGTCATTGATGGCACGGGCAAGGTACTTGATACGACTGCAATTTACCCTCACCCACCACAAAAGCGTTGGGATGAATCGCTCATGACACTCAAAGAGCTGTGTCAGCGCCATCAGGTGAGTTTAGTCAGTATTGGCAATGGTACCGCATCTCGTGAAACCGATAAGTTAGTCAGCGAACTGGAACAGCATTACCCTGAACTTAAATTGCAGCGCGTAGTGGTCAGTGAAGCGGGTGCCTCGGTTTATTCCGCCTCAGAGCTTGCAGCAAATGAATTACCTGATTTAGATGTATCGTTGCGAGGCGCAGTTTCTATCGGCCGACGCTTGCAAGATCCACTGGCAGAGCTTGTTAAAATTGACCCTAAATCCATCGGTGTTGGCCAATACCAGCATGATGTCAGTCAGGTAGAGCTTTCAAAACGGCTCGCTAACGTTGTTGAGGATTGTGTAAATGCCGTGGGAGTCGATGTCAACATGGCATCAGCGGCTCTTTTGGAGCATATCTCTGGATTGAGCAAGACCTTGGCTCAGAACATTGTGCAATATCGTGATGAGAATGGCGCATTTAAAAATCGTAAAACCCTGTTAAAAGTGCCCCGTCTTGGCCCCAAAGCCTATGAACAAGCCGCTGGATTTTTACGTATTAGAGGCGGCGATAATCCGCTTGATGAAAGTGCTGTGCATCCTGAGTCTTACCCGCTTGTTGAAAAAATGTTGGCTCGCAGTGGGTTAGATATCAGCGCCTTAATCGGTAATCACAGTGCATTAAAACAGTTTGATCCCAAAGCCTATAGCGATGCCCAATTTGGTCTGCCAACGGTGACCGATGTATTAGCAGAGCTTGAAAAACCAGGTCGCGACCCCCGACCTGAATTTAAAACGGCGCAATTTAAAGAAGGCGTCGAAAAATTATCAGATCTAAAACCTGACATGCGCTTAGAAGGAGTGATTACAAACGTCACGCATTTTGGCGCATTTGTAGATATCGGAGTTCATCAAGATGGGCTGGTCCACATCTCATCATTGGCCGATAAATTTGTTAAAGATCCACGCGATGTTGTTAAAACAGGGCAAGTGGTTAACGTCAAAGTGCTTGAGGTTGATATCGCTCGAAAACGGATTTCACTGACGATGAAGATGGATGAATCTGCCAAACAAAGTGGGAGTAATCAGCATAGCGATAAAGCACCTTCACATCAAAAAGCCAAAACAAGTCACACTAAACCTCGCCAAACGAGTGCTCCAGCAAACAATGCGTTTGCTGATGCATTTGCAAAAGCTGGGTTAAAAGGCCGGTAAATCGTAAATCACCAAAGGTTCGCAATCGCGAACCTTTGCAGCCAGATTACGACTGACTAATGGTTTGTTTACTCGATTTAGCAGCCGCTGCTTCATGCTCAGTGACAGATGTCACTGGGTAACGGCGTTTGAGATAAGCCATGCCAACGATATACACAACCAACATCATCACCATCAACCAACCAGAGATGGTATAAAGCGCCGCATAGCCAGTGGTAACGGCAATCATCCCATAGACAATTGCACCACAACCATTACCGATATCGAGCATGTTATAAAAGGTAGCGCTGGCGGCACTGCTTTTATCGCTCGGCACCAAGGTTAAAATTTGCGTCTGTAATCCTGGGAAAAGCGCCCCTAAACCAAACCCATAAACTGCAGAACACACGGTAAACCAAAATTCACTGTGGATATGAGCCAGCCAGAAAAATGCGACTAAGAAAAATAAGATCCCAGGGATAATGATGCTCGATGGCCCGTTACGGTCATAAATACGCCCAGAAAAGAGCCGTGAAATACACACACAAATAGTCGAAACGAGGAAGAAATAACCCGGATTATCAATGTGATTAATGTTTGCAAGAACCGATACAAAGTTAAGCACACTGCCATAACCAATCCCAAACAACAAAGTTAAAAATGCAGGCAGACGCGCACCTTTCACTGCGAATTGGTCCATAACCGAAATGCCAGATTTATTACGCTGCACATTGATATTTGGCGTTTTTTCAAAATGGCAAAAGAAGGTCCAGACCATTGCGATAATCTGACAAGCAACGGCAAGCTCAAATACCGCGGTGTAGCTGTAATCTAGCGCTAACCACAATCCCAATGCCGGAGCTACAGCCATGGCAACGGTTGTGCCAAGGCCAAAATACCCCATGCCTTCACCTTTTCTGGAGTTAGGAATAATCACCGCAGCCAAGGTGGCATAAAAGGTAGTTGCAATCCCAAACCCTACCCCATGGGCAATACGAATCGCCAGCAGTCCATCCACACTCTTAAAGATGATGTAACTTAATGCACACAATAGCGAGATAACAATCCCAACAAATAGGCAATTAATCGTTCCTAGATATTTCTTACCAATATCAGTGCACATGCGAATTGCAATTGCAGAGAATACAAAGATACCCGCCACCAATCCAACTTGGGTGGGAGTTCCCCCCATTTTGGCAACATACAATGGCAAGACAGGCAACAATAAATGGAACCCAGAAAAAAAGATGCCATTGGTAATAATTAAAGAGATAAAGTTTTTACTCCACAATCCGTCTGAGGCGGATATTCTATTTACGGCCATTTAATACTCCTTTTCCTTTAGAAGAGATAACATCCACTAATTTTTATTTTTTTAAGCAATAGCCTCCCCCTTGTGAATGAACACAATCGGCATCACTGGAGTCATTTAAATAAAATTTTGCTTGAATAAGCGAAGTCCAGTTAGAAAAACCAGACGAATGTACAACAAGACAAACACTTTAATTTATGTAGAAAAACGCTACGCCATGACAGTTTAAGCATTAACAACAGCTACACAAATTAAATTAGGCAAGCCATTAACAATTTAATATTAATTAAAAACTAATTAAGCATCTTGCAAATAATACTGCAAAACATCTTTCTAAATTATATTCAGACCTTAGATGTTGTCAACACATGACATTAAATCCCTTAAAGGTCAATTAATTAGCGCAGACAACTATTAAAAATAAGATAAAATGTAAATAAATGTTAAATCAATCGCACTCTTTCAAGTGAAAATTAATTAAACAAACAAATAACATTAAAATGAATAAATATCTGGCAAAATAAAAACGCTTTACTATTCATTTTATTAAGTGAAGTTCATTCATAAAACAGAGCTACTATTTCATAAAAAATAATCAAGCTAGCTCTTAGCAAGTGTTAAATCACATTTGATAAAGTATCAAAGTGCTAGATTAGAATACCAAGTATCTTTATAAAAATTATGAATAAAAAATATATTTTATATTATTAAATATTAATAGAAAGGTCTGGCTGACTCGGCAATTTATACGAAGACTGGTAACGAGAAGCAATCACTTGATTACGAAATTGCATCGCTTTAACCTGCTCTGGAGTGCTCGGAGCGCCAGGTGGCGCACGATGATAGAACTCACGATCTTTATTCTGGCTCGCTTTAGCTCGCGATAACAATGCTTCAAGGCTAATTTTAGAAAATGGGGAACGCTGATCTTGAGCATCATCTTGCTCATTTTGCCCCTGTCCAGAATGCTGGCCCTGTTGCTGTCCTGAGTTTTTTTCTTCAATGCGGACGTTATCCGATGAAGCAGAGCTGTGCGAGGTTGAAGAGGTATTTTTGAGGTTCGCAGCCATCATCGGCAAAGATGAGTCTCGCTCACTACCGACCTGCGAACCGCTGACATTCGCCGACATTGACTTTGTCGGTATAATTTGCGGGCGCTGTAAATTCTCTCTGCGCGCATCCTCTGTCGGCGGGCTCGCCGCCAGAGGCATCATATTAGGCAGAGTTACATTGACATTCATCTAGATACTCTATGCTTGAATATCAAGTAAACTCCCCACCATTTGATCGTGGGTCTGAATTACTTTCGCACCTGTTTTGGCATAAATTTCACCTTGTTTTAAGCCGATCATGGCATCAGTCACAGAACGATCGCCAGGTTGAGGTGGTTGTTTTGCAGCAACCCGAGCAAGGTCGTGACTTGACTGAGAGACCTGCTGATCAGCTCGACGGATCATTTGCATGCCAGAAGTGCTAGCATTTTGAATTTCCATCAGACCTCTCCTCCACTTTCATTTACACCTGTATACATTATAAACTAGAGGTTAGTTTTTAGGCAACTTCTAAAAAGTTAAGGATTTCCCCTATAAACTGCTGTGGATGGGAGATAAAAGGGGCATGCGAAGCTTTATCGATCATAACCTGTCGAGCCGATGTCATCCTCTGATGCGCGCGCATACTATCTTTAGGGACAATTGCATCAAGCGCTCCATATACTTGTAACCAAGGACAATCAATCTGGCTAATAATGTCACGTAAATCGATATACTCAAGCCATAACAGGCCTTGATGCAACATCTCAAGAGATGGCTGTGGTCTTTGATTTAACGCCTTTTTAATCTGGGCAATATCGGCTTTTGCATCAGGAGCACCGAGGGTTTGAATCGCTAAAAAACGCTCGAGAGTTTTGCGATAGTCGCTTTCTAAGCCTTTAGCAAACAGCTTAAGAACCTCTTTTTTCATCCCCGGCCAAACGGGTGATTGCACAAAACACGCACTGCTGGCAACGCTAATGAGTGACATCACTTGCTGGGGATAACGTAAAGCTATCTGCTGAGCGATTAAGCCACCTAAACTCCAACCCAATAAATGACCTCTAGGAAGTTCAGTGGCTAATTGCTCAATCATTTCGTCCCAAGCCGTCACGGTATATGGTTGACTCAATCCATAGCCCGGTAAATCAACCAGATGCAATTTGAAATAGGGCGTAAGACTCGGTACAAGTTTTTCCCAAATGCCACTATTCATTCCCCAACCATGGAGTAAGATGAGATTTGGCCCTTGGCCTTCGCTATCAATATGAATCATTCAATGAATACAACTCGTTATTATGCTGATTGATTGGGTAAAAGATTTAGCTACATCACTACCAACTAATATTGTCTCCCATCACTGCTTGGGATGTGCTCAAAGCAGCGCTTTGCATCACTACTGGTGCAGCAGCTGTCGGCAATTATTAATTCCTGAGACGACCAAGCGATGCAAGTGTTGCGGGATTGCGATTGCCAGCGGAGAGCTTTGTGGCCATTGTATCAGTCATCCGCCTGAATACGATCAAACATTTGTTTTTGATGATTACCGTTGGCCGCTGAATAAATTGATTCTGCGCTTTAAGCATCAACGCCAACCGCTATTAGGAAGAGCTCTCGCGGAGCTTTTTTACCAGCAACATCCAAATTTACCAACCGGATTACTGTGTCCTGTGCCCATGCATTGGTTTAAAAAATGGCGCCGCGGATTTAATCAAAGCTTGATATTAACGCAAACCTTAGCCCGATATTATCAGTGTGATTATCGCGAGCTATTTATCAAACCCCATAAAAGCGTTGACCTGATTGGTCTAAGCCGCACGCAACGTCGCAAAATTGTAAAAAAGAGTTATCAGCTTAAAGCGAATCAAGCCTGTCCCAAACGAGTCATTTTAGTTGATGATGTGATGACGACGGGGGCAACACTCAATGAATTGGCCCATCAACTCAAACAAGCGGGAGTGAGCGAAGTTCACTGTTGGGTCATTGCCAGAACGCCAAGCCCCTATGCAGCTTAAACTTTTGCTGTATCATAACCGCCAAAGGCAAGCTTTTATTCATATCAATGCATTTGAGACTAGCATTTGAATGCCCATTCAACCTATAATAAAACCTACTAATTTAGTCAGGTATCTGAGGACGAGGCAATGATTTCTATTTCTACCGAAGCGCAGCAACATTTCGTGAAGTTGCTAGCGGCCCAGCCCGAAGGCACTAATATTCGTGTCTTTGTCATCAACCCAGGCACCCCTCACGCCGAATGCGGTGTTTCATACTGTCCACCAGACAGTGTTGAAGCTGACGACGTTCAGCTCCCTTTTGATGGGTTTAAAGCGATGGTCGATGCGGCCAGTGCACCATTTTTAGAAGATGCTGAAATTGATTTTGTCACTGATAAAATCGGCTCTCAGCTCACCTTAAAAGCGCCCAATGCAAAAATGCGCAAAGTAGCGGATGATGCCCCACTGATCGAGCGTGTTGAGTATCTGCTTGAAAGTGAAATCAACCCAAACCTAGCGGCACACGGCGGCCGGGTGACTGTACTTGAAATCAATGATGAAAATATCGCGATTTTACAGTTCGGTGGTGGTTGCAACGGCTGCTCTATGGTTGATGTCACCTTAAAAGAAGGGATCGAAAAACAGCTGTTAGCTGCTTTTCCTGATGAACTGCAAGGGGTTCGTGATATTACCGAACATAAAGCTGGCGAACATTCCTATTATTAATATTCAGCAGATAGCTGCTGCTGGCAGCTATCTGTTAGCTCTTCAAGAACCTTCTTAAAATACGTAATTGACTAACACACCAACATTTTTCAATTCATAGTCATGTTTGTCATACATATCCATATATTCTAGGGCAATTGCTACATGATCGCTCACAGCCGCTTGAAGCCCTATCCCCCATGAAAAATCATTTCCAGAAAGATCGGCTGATTCGCCTCCCCCTTTTGCTTCTAATTTTCCCCAAGTTTTACCAAATAGGCCATAAGGAGTAAACAGTGTGCCAGTAGGTAAACCCAGTTTTAAATATATGCCATAATAATCTTTAAGCTCTAAACGATAACCATTTTCTTCATAATTATTAAAGCTTTTACCGAAACGTCCTTCAACAGATAAAAATGAATTCATATTTACCCCAGCTTGCAGAGATGCAGTCCCAAAGTTAACTGCATCGGACTCACTTGAGTCATCATATTTCAAATGTTGTGAACTTAGCTGACCACCAATATATGGTTGTAATTGTGAGGTATCCATCATTGCGGCTTGAGCCGTTAATGGCAAAATGCTTACTCCAAGTAATACAGCAGCTCCGGTACTCCATAATGTCTTCATATCTATTCCTGATTTTTAGTTATCCCATAGAAATGAAGACGTTAGCACCAACTGACCAATCAGTTAAGAATGAATGGTTAATTTACGACAAAGGTATGACTAACTATCTTTTTAAGCTGGACCTAAATAGTTAATCCATCGTTTTTAATCAAAAGATAAAATAAAAGCGGCTTCTATGAGCCGCTTTTAAATTCACTAAGATTCAATCAGTATCATCATTCATCACGCTGGGCGCGAGCTAACAATGCCGTAGCGGCATCTTTAACTGATTTACCTTGATAGAGCACTTGATAGACCTGCTCGACAATGGGCATCTCGATTTGATGCTGACAAGCCAATTGATAGACTTCTTGCGTATTGCGATAGCCTTCAACGACCTGACCGATTTGCTCTTGAGCCTCATCGATGAGCGCACCTTTTCCTAGTGCAATCCCAAACCGTCGATTACGTGACTGATTATCGGTGCATGTAAGCACTAAATCGCCAAGACCCGCCATGCCCATAAACGTTTCACGTTGAGCACCAAGCGCAACACCTAATCGAGTCATCTCTCGCAAGCCACGCGTAATCAGTGCGGTGCGAGCATTAGCGCCAAACCCAAGGCCATCAGCCATACCCGCGCTAATAGCAATTACGTTTTTAATCGCACCGCCTAATTGCACACCCACCATATCGCGGTTGGTATAAACACGAAAACTGCGCTCGCTATGCATCAGCTCAGCTAAGTCACTGACCCATTGATCATCCGCTGATGACACCGATATCGCAGTTGGTAAACCTTGTGCTAACTCTTTAGCAAAGGTCGGCCCTGAGATCACCGCAAGTTTTCGCGAAGGCCCCAAAATATCCTCAGCAACCGCTGACAATAGCTCACCGGTGTGCGGCATCAACCCTTTGGTTGCCCAGACAATTCTCGTCTGCTCATCCAACAATGGTTCTATCTGGCGTAAAACGTCAGCAAAAGCATAACTGGGGACCACAACAAGAATATCTTTGCTATTAGCAATAACTTTGTTTAAGTCGGCTTCTAGATGCAATGTATCGGGGAAAGGACAACCCGGCAGAAAGATACTGTTTTGGCGCTCGCGCGCAAGTTTAGCAACATGCTCACTCTGGTGTCCCCATAATGTGATAGGGAACCCATTACGCGCCACTGCAATCGCCAAGGCAGTTCCATAAGAACCTGCACCTAGAACTGCTAATGGTACTGATTTAGATTGGCTCATCTTAGTGCTGAGTATTTTCTGCTTCTTCTTCAGCGGACATCTGCTCAACATAATTAGCAAACATCGCATCAAAGTTAACAGGTGCTAAGTTTAACTGCGGGAATGAACCACGGTTAACCAGACTAGAAACGACTTCACGAGCATAAGGGAACAGAATATTCGGGCAATAGGCGTTAATTGCATGAGCCAACTGCGCAGGTTCCATATGACCTAATGTGAAAATCCCAGCCTGTTTCACTTCGCACAAAAACGCAACGTTTTCTTCGTGGCTAGCAGTCACAGTGAGAGTCAGCACAATTTCATACACGCTTTCGCCGAGTTCTGAAACGTTATTATCCAAATCCACTTTGATTTCAGGAGCCCATTCTTGTTGGAACACCGCGGGTGAATGAGGTGTTTCAAAGGAGATGTCTTTGGTATAGATCCGCTGAATCGCAAATTCAACTTCTGCTTCTGTATTGGCATCAGCCATAATAAAACCCTTATTTTTCTAGATGTACATATTTGGAGCAAGCCGCAAACCCTATGCTAATACCTGCTCCCAATGAATAGTTGTTGTTATTTTTTTACCAATGGCAGATTTGCGCCAGCCCAGGCATTCATCCCGCCTTGCAGATAATAAACCTTTTCAAAACCGCCTTTTGCTAATTTACGAGCAATCGGACCGGCCTGGGTTCCTGCATCACAAGCCACAATAACTGGAACTTGCTGGTATTTTTCATAAGCCGAATAAGGCCCTGATTTCAACTGTGATTGCGGAACATTCACAGCTCCGGAGATATGCCCTTTGCGATATTGATCGGCAGAGCGAATATCAAAAACAACCCCATCTTCTTTATTGACGATCTGAGTCAATATCTGGTGGCTGATCCCTTTCACATTGGACATCAGTGGCATAACAAAACTATAAATTACCGCCACCAGTAATACGACCCAGAGCAGACAAAGCAATGGGTGAAGCTGGATAAACTCAATAATTTGCTGCATTCCCAACAATCATCCTTTCATTTGACAAACAATAACTCGCCCGTGAGTATACACCGAGCGCCTATGAAGATCAGCCAACACGGTGCACGAATTTGCGTGATCGTTAAAGTAACTCACTTTACTATCTGGATAGAAATTGATCTATTTAAAAAACTCATGATTAACGAACTCTAAAAATGTAGTAAAATTTCACTCAAATAAGAAACAACAACAGAATTAGGGTGCCTTAGATGTCAAACTGCACAGTCAATAAAGCAGGATTTGAGCTAAGGCATAAACAACTTTTATTTCAATACAGGTAATTAATATGTCTGCGAGTAAAAAACCATTAGCACTGATCATCATGGATGGCTGGGGCTATCGGAGTGATTCTGCCAACAACGCTGTCGCACAGGCTAACACCCCAGTGTTAGACAATCTGAGCCAAACTTGTGCCAGTACTCATATTTCAGGTTCCGGATTAGATGTAGGTCTACCTGATGGTCAGATGGGTAACTCTGAAGTGGGTCACACCAATATTGGTGCTGGACGAATCGTCTATCAGGACTTAACTCGCATCGACAAAGATATTGCCGAAGGTACTTTCTTCTCTCATCCAGTACTTAAAGCCACTGTTGATAACGCAGTTGCTAAAGGCAAAGCTATCCATATTATGGGGCTGATGTCTCCAGGTGGCGTACACAGCCACGAAAATCACATTCTGGCGATGGTTGAACTGGCAGCAAAAGCTGGCGGCGAAAACATTTATGTTCACGCCTTCACTGATGGCCGTGATACCCCACCACAAAGTGCCCAAGGTTCTATCGACCTTTTTGAAGCTAAATTCAAAGAACTCGGTAAAGGTCGCTTTGCTTCGATGGTGGGCCGTTACTATGCAATGGACCGTGATAACCGTTGGGAACGCGTACAAGAAGCCTTTGATGTTATTTCTCAAGGCAAAGGTGTATATAACGCAGCCAGTGCAACACAGGCTCTAGCGGATGCTTATGAACGTGGCGAAAAAGATGAATTTGTCAAAGCAACCGTCATTGGTGATGCAGTTCAAATCCAAGATGATGATGCAATTATTTTCATGAACTTCCGTGCTGACCGGGCTCGTGAAATTACTCGTGCATTTGTTGATGATGACTTCACTGGTTTTGAACGTGCGGTTCATCCTAAAACTGACTTTATCATGCTCACTCAATACGCTGCCGATATTAAAACGCAGTGTGCTTACCCACCAGAAGATTTAGTCAATACTTTGGGTGAATGGTTAGAGAAAAAAGGTAAAACTCAGTTGCGTATTTCTGAAACTGAAAAATATGCGCATGTCACTTTCTTCTTTAACGGTGGTAAAGAAGAACCATTTAACGGTGAAGACCGCGAAATCGTGCCATCACCAAAAGTTGCAACCTATGATCTTCAGCCAGAAATGAGCTCTGAAGAGCTGACCGATAAAATGGTCGGTGCCATTAAGAGCGGTAAATATGATGTGATCATCTGTAACTATCCAAACGGCGATATGGTTGGTCATACTGGCGTGATGGAAGCGGCTGTTAAAGCTTGTGAAGCCGTTGATCATAGTATTGGTCGTGTAGTTGAAGCTCTTAAAGAAGTCGGCGGTGAATGTCTGATTACAGCAGACCACGGCAACGCAGAGCAGATGGTTGACCCTAAAACAGGTGGCGCTCACACAGCTCATACAAACCTGCCAGTACCGTTCATCTATGTTGGCCGTGAAGCAACCATGCAAGAAGGTGGTCGCTTGTCAGATATCGCGCCAACCATGCTGAGCTTGATGGGCGAAGAAATTCCTCAAGAAATGACTGGTCACCCATTGGTGGTTTTGAAATAATGCGCCTATGAAGCGTATCATTTTAAAGTTATATTCTTTTGTTAGTGCCAGCTTTTTTGCTGGCACTTTTGCGTGCGTCTTGTTAATGCCGCGCGCTTATGCCGACAGCCAAATTAGCCAACAGCAGTTGGATGCAGTCACCCATCAGCTGGCTAAAAACAAACATGCTATTGGCCAGGCAAAAGAGCTATTAACAACGTTACAAAAAAAACTAAAACAAGATGAGCTCGCAATTTCTCATCAGCAAGCCAAAATATCTCAAACGATTGGCAAAGTTCACTCCCTTGAGCAACAACTAAGCAAATTAAAAGATCAAGCAACAGAGCTTCAGAGCCAGCAAAAACAGCAGCAAAAACTTCTTAAAGCACAAATCGCCGCCGCCTACCAAATGGGCAAAGGCAGCTATTTGAAAATGCTGCTCAACCAGCATAAATCAGCCGAATTAGACCGACTGATGAATTATTATCAATATCTAAATAAAGCCCGCTTAGAATCGATTCAAAAATTGCAGCAAACAACGGCGCAATTAAAGGATAACCAAACCAGTCAGAGGCAACACTTAGATTCACTAAAAGCGGTACTGGCCACTCAGCAATCGCAACAAAAACAATTGCTCGCACAAAAACAAAAACGCCAGCAAACCGTTAAGAAAACCAATCAGTTACTGGCTAATAGTCAGTTGAAAAAAGAACAGCTCGAACAGGCTAAAAATTATCTCAATGAGCAACTAGCCAACCCGAGCGATGAAACGGTTGATGTTCATCTCACGGGGCTTAAACATAACCAGCTAAGCTGGCCGGTTAAGGGCAAAATTATTCACGATTATCATCACAGCCAGTTTGGCGGTAATCGCTGGGAAGGGGTCGTCATTGAGGCCAAAGCAGGCACGCCGGTAAAAGCAGTCGCCGATGGTAAAGTAGTATTTGCCGATTGGTTAAGAGGATATGGATTGGTGATTGTGCTCAGCCATGGCCATCATTATTTAAGTCTGTACGGTTACAACCAAGAGCTACTACTCAAAGTTGGAGACTCGGTGAAAAAAGGTGAGCCCATCGCAACCGTTGGCAACACAGGTGGACGACCAGAAGATTCACTGTTTTTCCAAATTCGCTATAAATCGCAAGTGGAAAATCCCCATCGGTTTGTGCGTAATTAATCGGCTTTCAAATAAAAAAGATCGACTTAGAGTCGATCTTTTTACAATAGGATAGCTATTTTTATATCGCGCTATTACCCACTTGAGTTGCATATTCAAGCTCGGTTAACACTCGGATTGCCTGCGTGCGATTATCGCTACACACCCACTTAGAAAACTTAAATTCTTCGCAAACTTTAGGGCGCTCGCTTTGATTAAATAGCCGACATAAATTATCGTCATCAAGCTGGACGCAGCGCACACCAGCAGGTTTGCCCTCAGGCATTCCAGGAATGGCAGAAGAGATACTAGGTGCGATACAACACGCGCCACACCCTGCTCGGCAATCTTGCTCACTCATAAACTAGCTGCGAGGATAAAGCGACTGAATGCGGCGAATGCGTTTGCTCAAACCATCAACCAATAGCGTTTCACAGCTTATTTGTTCACCTTGCACTTTCACGCCCGCTAACAGGTCTCCATCGGTGATCCCCGTTGCAGCAAAGACCACCTGATCACTGCTAGCCAATTGATCGAGCATTAATACCGCATTGACTTCGACTTGTTGCTCTTGGCAGCGCTGACATTCACTTTTGGCAATAGCGATATTTTCTTGACTGGCGCCTTTAACCTGATCGCGAGGTAACAACCGCGCCTGCATATCGCCACCCAAAGCGCGAATTGCAGCAGCTGAAACAACCCCTTCAGGAGCACCACCTACGCAATACATCACATCGACTTCACTGTGACTTTGGCAAGTAAGAATCGAGGCTGCAACATCCCCATCAGGAATAGCAAACACTTTTACACCGAGCGCATGTAATTCACGAATCAACCCTTCGTGACGCGGTTTGGCAAGCGTAATGACGGTCAGTTCACTGAGTGGTTTTGCTTTGGCTTTTGCCACAGCTATTAAATTTTCGTGCAGTGGTTTATGTAAGTCTATGACACCGCGAGCTTGCGGCCCCACCACCAGTTTTTCCATATACATGTCGGGAGCTTTAAGTAGTGTCCCGCGTTTGCCTGCAGCTAAAACGGCAACAGCATGACTCTGGCCCATGGCCGTCATGCGAGTCCCTTCAATCGGATCAACTGCAATATCAACGCCACTACCACCTTGACCTAGTTTCTCACCGATATAAAGCATTGGAGCGTTATCAATTTCGCCTTCACCGATGACAATTTCAGCATCCATCGGTAACTGATTCAGGCATTCACGCATGGCGGCGACAGCGGCGCCATCTGCGGCATTTTTATCTCCTCGACCCACCCACTGATATCCAGCTAAAGCGGCCGCTTCGGTTACTTCGGCAAACCGAGCTACTAGCGACTGTTCCACAACATCTACCTCATCAACCCTTAAAACTGGTCATTATTCTAGCATATTTAATTTGCTTTAATTTGCTTTGTAACATCACAGATACGCTGGATAACTTTTCACTTGGATCACAGTTCATCCATTGCCGTAGGAATAATAGTGAGCACTGAACTATAGGTTTCTAATACCCTTATAAAAATTGGAAATCTGTATGCGTATTGGAGTCCCCAAAGAAATAAAATCACAAGAGCATCGAGTTGGGCTGACCCCTGGTAATGTTCGCGATCTAGTCGAAGCAGGCCACCAACTACTCATTGAACGAAGTGCCGGTATCGGCAGTGGCTTTAGTGATAAAGACTACCAACAAGCTGGGGCAATGATCTGCGATAACCCCTCAGATATATTTGCCGATGGCGAGCTTATCGTAAAAGTAAAAGAGCCCTTAGCCATCGAACGTTCCCAGTTGCACGCTGAACAAATGCTTTTTACATATCTGCATCTGGCCGCTGATCGCACCTTATGTGAAGAACTACTCTCAAGTGGATGCACTTGTATTAGTTACGAAACCGTCGCTAATGCCGCCGGACAATTACCGCTACTGTTGCCAATGTCAGAGATAGCTGGACGCCTGAGTGTTCAAGCCGGTGCGAATGCCCTCGAAAAAAGTCACTCGGGGCGCGGTGTTTTATTAAGTGGTGTCGCCGGTGTTCCAGCTGCAAAAGTCGTTATTTTAGGCGCGGGAATTGTTGGCAGTAACGCCACTTATATCGCATTTGGGATGGGCGCTCAGGTCTTGGTGATGGATAAAGATGTGCAACGCTTGAGGGCTCTGGACAACCTTTATCATGGCCGGATTCAAACCCGTTATGCAAATACCTACGCACTCAAGCAGGCATTAAGCGATGCTGATTTAGTCATTTGTGGCGCCCTTATCCCGGGGGCAAAAGCACCTAAACTCATTCCGCGAAGCTATTTGAATCAAATGCAAGATGGCGCAGTTATTGTCGATGTTGCAATTGATCAGGGAGGATGCTGCGAATCATCCACGCCAACCACACATCAAAATCCAACTTACTTAGTCGATGGGATTGTGCATTATTGCGTTGCAAACATGCCAGCGGCAGTTGCGCGAACGGCCACTTTAGCACTGAATCAGGTGACACAACCTTATATTATGCAACTGGCAAATCAAGGGCTACAGGCGTTAGAGAGTAACAGCGAGCTACAAAGCGGCTTAAACATTTTTCGCGGCCAACTGACTCATCAAGCCGTTGCACAAAGTCTTGGGTTAACCTATACCCGTTACGCCGACTTACGATGATTTAGCCTTTTTGGGAGTTACGCGTTTTTTCCCATAACCGCGATCTTTTAAGCTTCTGCCCCACTGGTCATGCCAAGCATCTAAACCGCTGCGAGCATTTCCTGCGATAAGGCACGCCGCCAAGCTGGGGCTAGCGAACTGATAATCGCGTAAAAATTCATAGCTATCAGGCCCTTCCACCAGCACAAAGTCGGCCAATAACTGCGCGCGTAATTCACGTACGGCAGGACGCATTGAATCAGTCAGACCTAAATTGGCACTTGAGCCTTTCGTCACCACAAAATTCGGGCGACTTTTACTGCCAACAGGGTAACCATAAGCTTTGGCTTGTTTAACTTCAAAGTAAAAATCAGCCTGAGGTTGAGCTTGCGCTCCACCATCATCAAGCAGTTGCTGCAAAGCCAATAGCTGTTGGTACATTTTCATCGGCATAATCGCTGCCTGACGATGTCCCTGTGCATCAACAATAAAACTGACTTGGCTGATGTCCAATTGATTATCCATATTTAAGCCGTGATAATTTTTGATGTAATGAGTATAAAGAAACTTGTCGCAGAAGTTAATGACGATATTTTGTTCAAATTGGCAATAAAAAAGCCCCGCTTATCAATAAGCAGGGCTTTTACGAATTCACTTAAAACTACAATTATAGCTGCATTGTTTGACGCAATTTTTTCATCGCATTTTTTTCAAGCTGACGAATTCGTTCTGCAGAAACACCGTATTCATCGGCTAACTCCTGCAATGTTGCTTTATCTTCGTCAAGCCAACGCCGAGTCACAATGTGACGGCTACGATCATCAAGTGTATTCAGTGCACTCGACAATTTGTTGGCCGCATAACCTTCCCAGTTATCTTGCTCAATACTCTGAGCAATATCGGACGATTTATCTTCCAAGAACTGGACAGGTGCGAAACTACCTTCACGTTCTTCATCATCATTGCTCAAATCAAATGCTTGATCCTGAGCAGACATGCGTGATTCCATCTCAACGACTTCACGCTGAGAGACACCTAGCGCATTGGCCACAGTATCAATTTCATCTTGGCTAAACCAGCCCAGACGTTTTTTTGATTTGCGCAGATTAAAGAACAATTTGCGTTGTGCTTTGGTGGTCGCAATTTTAACCATCCGCCAGTTACGCAATACGTATTCATGAATCTCTGCTTTAATCCAGTGCACAGCAAAAGACACCAAACGAACCCCATGATGAGGGTCAAAACGTTTGACGGCTTTCATTAAGCCAATGTTGCCTTCCTGAATTAGATCAGATTGAGGCAAACCATAGCCTGAATAGCCTTTGGCAATATGCACAACAAAGCGAAGATGAGACATAACTAACTGCCGGGCAGCTTTGAGATCACCTTTTTCCCACCAGCGAAGCGCCAACGCCTTTTCTTCTTCCTCTGTTAACATTTTAATGGTGTTAACAGTCTGAATATAAGCTTCAATGCTGCCTTGCGGAACTAAAGCCATAGACATAGACGTTAAATTATCGCTCATACCTAACCTCAACAGATTATTTAGTTGACCAGGGTACCTTTAAACGAGTCTACCACGTCAAATTCACCTTGCCAATGGCATCTTCAGGCAAAGGATCTCGGTACTATAATTCTGTATTTTACCAGCTATTGCGAGGATCGCCATAACGATTAACCCATAACCAGCTTGGTAAAGTTCACGATGATGACATTGGCAAATGCGCAAGTATTTAACCGGTAAACTCATCTATCATCCGTTCTATATGACTCTTTCTTAACAAAAAAGTTCCCAAAAAAAGAAAACAAACGCTGCACTAATCGCAGCGTTGATAGACTTATTCAAACTCGATATTTAGCGAGCCAACCACCCTCCATCAACAGCGATTGTATAACCATTAATATAATCAGCAGCAGAAGATGCTAAGAACACCGCCGGTGCAGCAACATCTTCAGGCAATCCCCAACGGCCAGCAGGAATACGATCAAGGATCTCTTTAGATCGTTCTTCGTCGGCGCGAAGGGCAGCTGTGTTATTGGTAGCCATATAACCTGGGGCTATCGCATTGACGTTAATATTATGTTTTGCCCATTCATTTGCCAGTAATCGAGTGACCCCCATGACAGCACTTTTAGAAGCAGTATAAGAAGGAACACGAATCCCACCCTGGAAAGAAAGCATCGAGGCAACGTTTACGATTTTGCCGCCATGACCTTGTTTAATAAATTGGCGAGCAACAGCCTGAGACAGAAAGAAAACTGCACGAATGTTCACATTCATGACGTCATCCCAGTTTTTTTCTGTAAACTCGATAGCATCTTGACGACGAATAATCCCAGCATTGTTGACCAAAACATCTACTTGGCCATACTCAGAAAGTACTTTGTCAATGTGACTATCAAACAAAGACGTGTCTGATACATCAGCTCGAATATCTAGAAATTTATGACCGCCTTCCTGCATTTTGGCGATAGTATCACTAGGTTCTGCAATATTAATCCCAGCAATTGAACAACCAGCTTGCGCTAAACCTAACGCCATTCCTTGTCCCAACCCAGTATCACAACCGGTTACAATGGCAACTTTTCCTTTCAAATCAAACTTATCTAGAAACATTTCTATCCCCTTACCTCATTGTGCGAATTAGACCAATAAAAACTAATCTTATTTCCAGTTACTATAGACTTTGAGAACCATCATTTCAACTAATGTGAAATGATGTTTTATTTTATGATTGATTTTATCGAAGCAGCTCACATATTTTTTTGATGCAGAATACAAATCGTTAAAATCGTGTTTTATAAAATTTGAAAAATATCGTACCCTTAACCTATCTCCTGCAAAAAACGCATGATTTGCGTTTATCAGGCGGTTCGTTTCCAACAAAATTCATAAAACATGAATCTGAAATAAAAAGGTATAGATAAATGGGAGCAACTAAACAGGTCGAATCTGTATCCTCCGTGCTCAAGGTGTTTGGTATTTTGCAAGCATTAGGAGAGCAACGAGAGATAGGCATCACTGAAATTGCGCAAAAGCTCATGATGTCCAAAAGTACGGTATATCGATTTTTGCAAACAATGAAGACAGCAGGCTACGTTTCACAAGAGGAAGATAGTGAAAAATATGCTTTGACACTCAAGCTGTTTGAACTTGGATCAAAAGCGCTAGAGCATGTCGATTTAATTGCACTAGCAGATAAACAAATGCGCAAGATTGCTGAGAAAACGGGTGAAGCATTGCACTTAGGCGCATTTGATGACGATGCTATTATCTACATTCACAAAATAGACTCGCGCTATAATCTAAGAATGTATTCACGCGTTGGTCGTCGGAACCCTCTTTATAGCACTGGGATTGGTAAAGTCTTATTGGCCTACCGAGACGAAGAAGAAGTTCGCCGAATTTTAGCTCCGATTACATTTGAACCTCACACAGCAAACACCATCACTGACCATCAAAAACTCATCGATGAACTAACAGTCGTCAGAGAAAATGTAGTCGGAGAAGACTGTGAAGAACAAGAAGAGGGATTACGTTGCTTAGCTGTGCCCATTTTTGATCGTTTCGGCATCGTGATTGCCAGCCTTAGTATTTCATTCCCAACGATTCGCTTTGAAGAAAGCCGCAAGGATGAATACATTGAGATGCTGCATCAGGCCGCATCTTCAGTTTCATCAGAGCTGGGATATCACCACTATCCAAAACGCGCAGAACTCGCAGTTAAATAAACCGTCCTTTAAATTAAATATAGATAGCAGTGATACCGCTATCTATATTCACTGCAAAATTTACCCATAAAAAAAGTCCGGTGAAGAACACCAGACTTTCTATAATTCGTTTCATGCAGAATCACTACTCTTATGAGTAACGCTTCTGTCGTAACGGTTAAATTATTTTGCGAATTTACCGAAACGTTTGTTGAAGCGATCAACACGACCACCAGTATCAACAACACGTTGTTTACCAGTGTAGAATGGGTGACATTTGTCACATACATCTAAAGAGATGTTACCAGGGCGAGTTGAATGAGTTTTAATCACGTTACCGCAAGAACAAGTTGCAACGAGTTCTGCATATTCTGGATGAATACCAGTTTTCATGGGAAACCTCATAATCAGGCCGTGTCGCTATCAAGCCCGAAGCCAGACACCACACGAAACATTAATCATAAAAAAGAGCCAAGGCTCTTCAGTTCAGGGCGCGAATTTTAGCGGATCAAGGCCTTTGTAGCAATGCTTTTATGGTGTTTTTTTCACCGTTACCGACTTTTTATCGAGCCCTTGTCGATAATTATAAGTTTTAACCACCAAGAGCAGTTAGACTGACATCATAAAAGCCAATACACTCTATTGATTATCCATTTATATTGTCTTCATGAATCAGGTTCTTTACATGCAAGCCAACCGCTCATCACAGCTCACCAACATGCGCTCAAGCATCGTTAATAACAAAAGGTGGTGCTAATGCGTCTGGTTCGGGTGGTCTTGGCAACTCATATTCGTCGCCATTTTGATTATCTGCTCCCCGAGCAGATGCCTACTCCGGCAATCGGTGCGCGTGTCAGAGTGGTATTTGGTAAACGCAATATGACCGCCATTGTGGTGGAACTGCCCCATGAAACAACGATAGCGATAGAAAAACTGCGGCCAATCGAGGCCATTCTTGATGAGCAGCCTTTGCTTAATGAGCAATTGCATCGGCTATTGTGTTGGGCCGCTGGTTATTATCACTATAACTTGGGTGATATTTACCTGCAGGCATTGCCAAAACTGCTTCGTCAAGGGGCACTTGCAGAACATCCTAAATGTAAGGCATGGCAACTGACTGATGCAGGCAAGAGCTATTATCAACAGATAAAAAATACCACCAAAGCACCGCGTCAAAACCAAGCGCTGGCACTACTTATTGAGCATGAGCAGATACTCGCGCACGAGACTTTTCTCAAAGCAGGCATTTCACAAACTATCCTGAGTACTCTGGCTAACAATCATTACGTACAACAAACCGAACTTGATACTCAGCAAACTCGCTATCAACGGCTTGAAGAGTTAAGTGAACAACCACCAAAGCTCAATCGCCAACAGGCGGTCGCAGTGGCTGCAATTAATAGCAAAGCCGGACAATTTGCACCTTTTCTATTGGATGGGATCACCGGCTCAGGGAAAACCGAGGTGTATCTGCAAATCCTGGAGCCCATTTTAAAAGCAGGACAACAGGCTCTCATTCTGGTTCCCGAAATAGGGTTGACCGCTCAGACCATTGCGCGCTTTGAAAAGCGCTTTAATCTGCCAATGGCTATTTTGCACTCGGGGCTGAATGACAAAGAGCGCTGTGTCGCTTGGCTACAAGCCAAAGATGCCAATGCGGCGATTATCATCGGTACTCGCAGCGCCCTTTTCACGCCGATGTTACGCCCTGGGATTATCATCATTGATGAAGAGCACGACAGCTCTTTTAAACAACAAGATACCTTTCGCTATCACGCTCGTGATGTCGCGCTGATGCGAGCTAAACTTGAACAACTCCCGATTGTGATGGGCAGTGCAACCCCAGCACTAGAAACACTCAACAATGCGTTAATTGGCCGTTATCAACATCTGGAGCTAACTGAGCGAGCGGGACGAGCCAGCGTCGCCAGTTATGAACTGGTGGATATTCGCTCACAACCGCTTCGAGCCGGGCTTTCGCCACAAGTGCTCAAAGCTATGCAAGAGACCTTGCGCCAAGGCCAACAGGTGATGCTCTTTTTAAATCGCCGCGGTTATGCCCCAGCGCTGTTATGCCATGAATGTGGTCAAGTGGTCGAATGCGAGCGCTGCGAGCGTCCTTATACGCTGCACAACCATCCACCACATTTAGAATGTCATCATTGTGGCAGCCAGCGAGCGATTCCCAAACAGTGTCAACATTGTGGCTCCACTCATCTGGTCACAACCGGGATTGGCACCGAACAGCTTGAGAGCGAATTAGCCCATTTATTCCCTGACTATTCGATTGCTCGCATTGATCGCGATAGCACTCGGCGCAAAGGCGCACTGGATCAAGTCCTTGATGAAATTACCCAAAACCAGCATCAAATTTTAATCGGCACACAAATGCTGGCAAAAGGTCACCATTTTCCAAGCGTGACCATGGTTGCTATTTTAGATATTGATCATGCACTGTTTAGCAGCGACTTTCGCGCATCCGAGCGGCTTGCTCAGCTATTTATTCAAGTTTCTGGACGCGCTGGACGATCCGGTATGGCGGGTAAGGTGTATTTGCAAACGCACCATCCAGAACATGAGCTATTGCAGGATCTCATCAATAATGGTTACGGGCACTTTGCCCGTTTTGCCTTGGCCGAACGAAAACTTACAGATCTGCCGCCATTTAGTTATCAGGCGCTACTTCGCTTTGAAGCAACATCTGTGCATAACCTTGGGGCACTTGGGCAAAAATTAGAGCACTTTGCCAAACAACAGATGCATACCGGGTGCTGGATTTTTCCGATTAATGAAGCGCCTGTGCCCAAACGAGCCGGAAAATTTCGCCAGCAGCAGTTAATTCAGGCTAAAGATCGCAAAAATCTCCATCAGCTGATCAGCGCTCTTATCAACTACCTTGAGCCGTTGCCCGAAGCGAAGCGAGTGCGCTGGTCGATAGACATCGACCCGATTGATATGATGTAACTTAAACGAGAAATCAGCCACGCCAATCAATGAGCTGTAGTGTTTCATTGCATTTGACGTTAAAATGTTCGCCCTCGAATTTTGAACGAATATAAAAGCCAGACAGGTAATAATCCAACCATGAAAGAGCTCATTGTAAAACTACTTGAAGCAACCATAGACAAACTCAAACAACAGCAGCTGATTGCTAGCGATTTGAGTGCTCGCATCATGGTGGATAAAACCAAAGACAAAAGTCATGGTGATTTGGCAACCAACCTGGCGCTGGTTAATTCAAAACCTGCCGGTAAAAAGCCACGCGATTTAGCGCAATTAATTGTCGATAATCTGCCCCAAAGCAACTTGGTTGAAAAAACCGAAATCGCAGGTCCAGGATTTATTAACTTTTATCTAAACAGCCACTGGCTAGCGGGCCAAGTTGAGCAAATGGCGCAATCTGACACGTTAGGGATTATTAAAGATCAGCAGCAAAACGTGGTTGTCGATTATTCGGCGCCAAACGTTGCCAAAGAGATGCACGTTGGTCATATCCGTTCCACTATTATTGGCGATGCCGTTGTTCGAGTGTTAGAAGCGCTTGGCAACAACGTTATTCGTGCCAACCATATTGGCGACTGGGGCACGCAGTTTGGGATGTTAATTGCTAATTTAGAAGATGTGGCTAAAGAGCAAGGTATTGACCCAACCCATATTGGATTGGCGGATTTAGAAAGCTTTTACCGTCAGGCTAAACAGCGTTACGACAGCGATGAGCAATTTGCACTTCGTGCTCGTAATTACGTAGTGCGCTTGCAAGGTGGTGATGAATACTGCCATAAAATGTGGCGCAAGTTGGTGGATATTACCCTAAACCACAACCAAGAAACTTATGATCGCATGGGTGTTTCGCTCAGCAAAAAAGATGTCATGGGTGAAAGCCTCTATAACGACATGCTCGCTGATATCGTGAACGACTTATTGAGCCGAGGCATTGCGGTTGAAGATGATGGCGCCATTGTCGTCTTCTTAAGTGAATTTAAAAATAAAGATGGCCTGCCAATGGGCGTTATCATTCGTAAAAAAGATGGTGGCTATCTTTATACGACAACTGATATTGCCTGCGCGAAATATCGTTATGAAACCCTCAAAGCCGACCGCGTCATGTACTTTATCGACAGCCGTCAGCATCAACATCTGATGCAGGCATGGACCATTGTGCGCAAAGCCGGTTATGTGCCTGAATCGGTTTCACTAGAACACCATGCGTTTGGCATGATGCTCGGCAAAGATGGCAAGCCATTTAAAACACGTGCTGGCGGTACGGTAAAACTGCGTGATTTGCTTGATGAAGCTGAAAATCGCGCTCGTGAGATGATTAAAGAACGCAACAGTGATTTGCCAGCGCAAGAGCAGGAACAAGTTGCATTAACTATCGCAATGGCTGCGGTCAAATACGCTGATTTATCTAAAAGTCGCACCACTGACTATGTATTCGATTGGGATAATATGCTGGCCTTCAACGGCAATACAGCACCTTATTTACAATACGCATACGCCCGTATCTGCGCAATCTTTAGAAAAGCTGAGGTTGACTTACAAACGCATCAAGCATCATTGCAACTTGACCAAGAACAAGAAGAAGCACTGGCTCAACAGTTGATTGCCTTTAACGACGTCGTTCATCAAGTTGCGGCCAAAGGGATGCCGCATCTGTTATGTAACTATTTGTATGACTTAAGCGGATTATTTATGAGCTTTTACGAAGCTTGTCCAATTCTGTCAGCTGATGATTCGCTTAAAGCCTCTCGCTTGCAATTGGCGGCGTTAACCGCCAAAGTGATCAAGCAAGGATTGGCCTTGTTGGGGATTAACACCTTAGAGCGGATGTAACAGACAATGGCGAGGGATTATGTAGGGCGCAAGCCCAGAGCAAATAAAAAGCGGCCAAGTGGCAAAAAGCCAACCGGGAAACGTCGTTTCCCACTCGTGGCGCTGGTGATTCTGCTGATTGCAATCATCGCCTTTGTGACATTGCTTTATAAAATAAATAATTCCGCAACCAAGCAGGCACCATTGCCAACTGCGGTTGTGCCTGCCCAAGCGAAACCAGTCACACTCAAACCGCTGCCTAAACAGCCGAAAGAACCTGATTACATCGAAGAGCTGGAAAATAAACAGGTCAAGGTGAAGGTTCCAAAACAGAAAAAAGCAGCACATCAGTATCAGATGCAATGTGCCTCTTTTCGCAACCGTGATGATGCCGAAACCTTTAAAGCCAAAGTTGCGTTTACCGGCCTTTCAAGCCAAGTGCGCCGCAGCGAAGGTAAAAATGGAGTCTGGTATCGCGTGGTATTGGGCCCTTATAAAACACGTCGCGCAGCCGACAGTGATCGCCATCTATTGCAACGCAATGGTATTAATGGCTGCCAATTGTGGTACTGGAACTGGGATTAAATTTTAAGCTTCCACAATTGAAGAATGGGCTGTGAATAACAGCCCTTTTTAATGTCCGCGCAATCGATTAGAAATCAATCAGCTAGCGGTTCATTTCACAATTTTTGTTATTCCTTAGTTGATTCCGCAACCATCTGCCCTTGAAAAATCTTGGCCGCTCCCCCATATCCTCATCATTATCTGCTGATCGTAACGCGATCTAATTCAGCAACAGAGAGGTTTATTGTGACTACTATTGTATCTGTGCGTCGCGGCAACAAAGTTGTGCTTGGCGGTGATGGTCAGGTTACCCTGGGAAATACCGTCATGAAAGGCAACGCCCGTAAAGTTCGCCGACTCTATAACGGCCAGGTATTAGCTGGCTTTGCCGGTGGCACAGCAGATGCGTTCACCTTGTTCGAGCGCTTTGAAGCGAAACTTGAAATGCATCAAGGGCAATTAATGCGAGCGGCGGTAGAGCTGGCCAAAGACTGGCGGACAGACCGTGCGCTAAGACGCCTAGAAGCCCTATTGGCAGTTGCCGATAAAACAGCCTCGCTCATCATTACGGGTAACGGCGATGTTCTCCAACCAGAACACGACATCATTGCGATGGGTTCCGGTGGTCCCTATGCACAGGCCTCAGCATTAGCGCTACTTGAAAATACCGACTTAGACGCTAAAGACATTGTCGAAAAGAGTTTAACCATTGCCGGTAGCATCTGTATTTACACCAATGCCAACCAAACCATTGAAGAACTCGACATCGAATAACCAAATCATTCACAGGATCCCAACATGTCTGAAATGACCCCACGCGAAATCGTATCTGAGCTTGACCGCCATATTGTGGGGCAGGCCGAAGCAAAACGAGCAGTTGCGATTGCGCTGCGTAACCGTTGGCGACGCATGCAGCTTGACCCAGAACTGCGTCAAGAAGTGACGCCTAAAAACATTCTAATGATTGGCCCAACAGGCGTTGGTAAAACTGAAATTGCCCGCCGTTTGGCTAAATTAGCTCACGCACCATTTATTAAAATTGAAGCAACCAAATTCACCGAAGTCGGTTACGTTGGTAAAGAGGTCGATACTATCATTCGCGATCTCGCTGATGTTGCAATGAAAATGACCCGTGAACTAGAGATGGAAAAAGTACGCTATCGCGCAGAAGAGCATGCCGAAGAGCGAGTACTTGACGTATTGCTGCCACCGGCTAAATCAAGCTGGAATGACGATAGCGACAAAGAAAACCATAATCACACACGTCAGGTTTTCCGCAAAAAACTGCGTGAAGGCCAGCTGGACGATAAAGAGATTGAAGTTGAAGTCGCGCAGCCTCAAGTTGGTGTTGAAATCATGGCTCCTCCAGGAATGGAAGAGATGACTAACCAGCTGCAAAGCATGTTCCAAAATCTGGGCAGTCAGCAGAACGGCAAAAAACGCAAAATGAAGATTAAAGATGCGTTAAAAGTGCTAACTGAAGAGGAAGCCGCCAAGCTATTAAACCCAGAAGAGCTCAAAGAAAAAGCATTAGCGGCAGTTGAAAACCAAGGGATTGTCTTTCTTGATGAGATTGACAAAATCTGTAAACGTGGCGAATCATCAGGTCCTGATGTGAGTCGCGAAGGAGTTCAACGTGACCTATTGCCACTGGTTGAAGGCTCAACAGTCAATACTAAACACGGCATGGTTCGCACCGATCATATTCTGTTTATTGCCTCAGGGGCTTTTCAGGTTTCTAAACCATCGGATCTGATCCCAGAGCTGCAAGGCCGTCTGCCAATTCGCGTCAGCCTAAATGCCCTGACAGCCAGCGACTTCGTGCGGATTTTAACAGAGCCTAATGCATCACTAACCATGCAGTACAAAGCACTGATGAAAACCGAGAACGTCAACATTGAATTTACCGATGACGGAATTGGTCGAATCGCTGATGCAGCTTGGCAGGTGAATGAGCGCACCGAAAACATCGGGGCTCGTCGTCTGCACACCGTGATGGAAAGGCTCATGGAAGAGGTCAGCTTTAGCGCTGCCGACCATGATGGTGAAACCATCACCATCAATGCTGAATATGTGAATGCCCATCTTGGTGAGCTAGTTGAAGATGAAGATTTAACACGCTTTATTCTGTAATCTTCTAAGGCTAAACACCTTGCTCAGAAATAGCTGGCGACCAACGCCAGCTATTTTTTTACCTTAAAAACGTGCGCGATGGTGATGTTTATAAGACTGTTATAAAAACTTCACGTTTATGGCACA
Source organism: Celerinatantimonas sediminis (assembly GCF_046054195.1). NCBI lineage: Bacteria > Pseudomonadati > Pseudomonadota > Gammaproteobacteria > Celerinatantimonadaceae > Celerinatantimonas > Celerinatantimonas sediminis. The sequence goes on along the minus strand of NZ_JBEQCS010000019.1, from coordinate 57,204 downwards.
TAATCGAAAATTTCCTTTTTTAGAGTGGCAGCAGGACTTCACTCAAAAGGAATATTGATATGCATCGCTCTCAAAGAGCCTTTGCCCTTGGCTCATTGCTCTCAATCGTTTTATCTGGCTGCTCAGCCTCCAGTACAACTACATCCACTAGCGCAATCACCCCCAATCCAATGAGTACATTTACCTGCCAAAACCCAGTGGCAATCCCTCCAACGAATGCTTCACTGCGCTCACTTGAATTTATCGGCTCCCATGTAAGCGACGCGCCATTTGATGAATCTGCAGCTGAAATTGTCAGTTATGATAGCTGCACCGATCAGCTGTTTGTTGTGAATGCACATGCCAAACGCGTTGATGTCATGGTTTTTAATCGCGCAAATCAGCCAGTTGAGCGTACTTATTTAGATTTAACACAAGCTGCGACAAGCGCCGGTATTGAAATAGGGGCGGCAAACAGTGTCAGCACGCATCATGGTTTAGTGGCCGTTGCCATTGAAAATAAAGATAAACAACTGCGTGGCATTATTGCCTTATACCGAGCCGATACGCTTGAATTATTAACCACCTATAAAGCTGGCGCACTGCCCGATATGGTCGGTTTTTCACCTGATGGGCGATATATTGCCAGTGCCAACGAGGGTGAACCTAATAACGATTACACCAGCGATCCCGAAGGTTCGGTGACACTGATTGACCTCAAAGCAGGCCTAGATAACGCCCTAGTCAAACAGATTGATTTTAAAGCCTTTAACCGCTCAGGGGCATTAGCGAGCAGATTGATTTTAAAGCCTTTAACCGCTCAGGGGCATTAGCGAGCAGATTGCCAGCACAAGTTCGCATCTCAAAACCAGGCGCAACTGTTGCCCAAGATCTGGAGCCGGAATACCTCACTTTTACCGGCAAAGGGCAGATTTTTGTATCGCTTCAGGAAAACAATGCCATTGCTAAAATCGATATAACCAGCGCCAAAGTCCAAGCCATTTATGCGCTGGGAGACAAATCGTGGCAACACGCCATGCTGGATGCCTCAGACAAAGACCATATAGCAGGTCATCTTAAGGGCTATCCGCAATTAGCAGGTCTTTATATGCCCGACACCATTGCGAGTTATCAAGTCGATGGTGTGACCTACCTTGTGAGTGCAAATGAAGGCGATAGCCGAGAATACGCCATTCAAACCACCGAGCAAGATTGTGATGAACGCGGCTTAAACTGGGATGGTGATGACTACAGCCAAACACCGGCTTACACCATGAAAAAAGGCACTTGTATCGTCTATAGCGATGAAATTCGCGGCAAGCACCTAATCGTGCCAAAAACTCACCCGTTGTATCACGCACTTAAAGATAACAACCAGTTAGCTCGGCTGAAATTTATCAAACCCACTATGGCGCTTAATGCCACCGAGGTGTTACATAGTTATGGTGCCCGCTCCTTTTCTATCTGGCGCGAAGATGGCTCGCTCGTCTTTGATAGTGGCGATGAATTTGCCTATCTGATTCATCACTATGACGGAGCAAACTTTAATGCCAACAATGATAGCAATCTTAGCAGTGATAAACGCAGTGACGACAAAGGAAGTGAACCTGAAGCATTAGAGGTCGCACATATTAATGGTCATGATTACGCGGTTATCGGATTAGAGCGCCAAAGCGGTATATTTGTCTACGACATCTCAAAACCAGCTGGAGCGCAGTTTGTAACCTACATGAACCATCGAAACTTTAACGCACCCGTTTGTACCAAGAGCCATACCGATGGTGAATGCGCCAATCATCAATACAATCCAGCAGCAGGCGATTTAGGACCAGAGTCAATTAAATACTTTACCCGTCAAGGTCGTCATTATATTGCCGTTGGTAATGAAGTCAGTGGCACTACCAGTATTTATCAATTGCTGTTTAACTAGTTAAAAGGCGCAAAATTTTGTGAAGGGATACCGATTCCCTCACTCAGTTAACACTTGGTCACATTTTTTCAATTGAAAACGGAAACTTAGGGTTTATACTTGGGCCATAAGTCATCAAGCAGCGAGATCTTACTATGGAATACAACACATCGGAATTATGCGACATCTATGCAGACACAGTTGATGTGGTTGAACCCATATTTGCTAGCTACGGCGGTCAAACTTCTTTCGGCGGCTCTATCGTCACGATTAAATGCTTTGAAGCCAGCGGGCTCATCAACCAAGTCATTCAAGAAGATGGTGAAGGCAAAGTATTACTTATCGATGGCGGCGGCTCAATGCGACGAGCGCTAATTGATGAAGCTATGGCAACAACTGCATTAGAAAATGGCTGGGAAGGCATTGTAGTTTACGGTTGTATCCGCGATGTAGATGCCCTTGAAGATCTCGATATTGGCATTCATGCCATGGCATCCATTCCTGTTGGTGCTGATTTTGAAGATGAAAACGGCGAAATTAACGTTCCGGTAAACTTTGCTGGGGTTACTTTCTTACCTGAAGATCATTTATATGCTGACACCACAGGGATTATTCTCTCACCTGATGCGCTTGATTTAGAATAGACAAAAAAACAGCAGCTAACTTAGCTGCTGTTTTTCTATACAGAATCGCGCTTTATTCTTGCTCAGAATTAACGTTATTAATTCGTCCCAATAATGATTTCAGACGATCCTGCCAAGCTTGTTGCTCTTGATGGAGGCGATTATTTTCATCACTTAACTGGCTGTTTTGTTCTTTAAGTTCATCAACTTCCATTCTTAACAATTCAATATTTTCCACTGCGGCCTGGATTTTAGCTTCCAGCTCTTCTAGTAATTCAAACGACATAGCTGCTCCTATCAAGTAGAATAAACGCGCGATAATTAGATTTACGGCTTGCTCGAAGCATACCCTTGTCACAGCAAGTCAACAAGGAGTTCAGCATGAGCACATCATCATCTGATGAAAAACCAAACAACATTCCCAAAGCCGGTATCTACCGTCATTTTAAGGGAAATAATTACGAAGTTTTAGACGCTGCCCGCCATAGTGAAACGCAAGAATGGATGGTAATTTACCGACCATTATATGGCGAGCGCCAATTGTGGGTGCGACCGTTGAGCTTATTTAATCAACCCGCTGAAAAAGATGGCAAAAGCTGCATTAGATTTCAGCGAATTGATAATAATAGCTAGGGGCTGTTGACCTTTTGTGATTAGTTTTGCAGCAATCTTAGAGGAATTTAGGCAGATAAACGTTGTGGCCTTGTAGTTCTGCACAAAAAACGTTTAACGCTGGATAAATTCCTCTCAGATACAGCCCTTCGGGTTCATTTAAACGCATCCTGAACTTTGTTGCACCCTGCTTGCTTAACTCATTAAGCGACACAGGATGCGCCGCGTTCAAAATGCGTTTAATTTGAACAAAATTCAACCACCAAAGATCAACCTCCCCTAGATAGATTGACTCATCGTACTCGCAGGGCTGTCACATTCAGGGCGGCCCACTATCTTAGCAGGGACGCCAGCAACCGTTGTATGCTCAGGAACATCTTGTAAAACCACGCTTCCTGCACCAACTTTAGCGCCCCGACCCACTTCAATATTGCCAAGAATTTTAGCTCCAGCACCAATCATCACGCCACGACGGATCTTTGGATGACGGTCACCGCTTTCTTTACCTGTCCCACCAAGCGTCACCGACTGCAAAATAGAAACTTCATCCTCAATGATTGCCGTTTCACCCACGACGATTCCGGTTGCGTGATCCAACATGATACTGCGACCAATTTGCGCGGCAGGATGCACATCGACACCAAAGACTACTGAGATTTGGTTTTGCAGATAACTTGCCAATGACTGACGGTTATTTTTCCAAAGCCAATGAGCAACACGATAACCTTGCAGTGCATGAAACCCTTTGAGGTACAAAAGCGGAATAGCGTAATGATTCACCGCAGGGTCTCTATCGACGACCGCAACAATATCAGCGGCAGCTGCATCTAAGATATCGGTTTCACTGCGAAAAGCTTCTTCAATAATCTCTCGCAGCACAATCGACTGTACAGTTGTGCTATCAAGCTTGCTCGCCAACTGAAAACTTAACGCCGAGCGTAAGCTTTTGTGATTTAAAATAGTCGCATGAAAAAACGAACCCAACATCGGTTCATCAACTGTCAGCTCACGAGCTTCAGTTACTATTTTTTCCCAGACTTGCTGACGAGTAAATATCATAATGATTTATCTTTTCCCCTTACATCTTGCAACACAACTTGAGCTTAGAAATGATACCCGGATTCGACCTCTTGTTCGACAATTGAAAGAGGATCAAGATGGATAATCACATCAGCTTCTGGCCATTTGGCACGCAATTTATGCTCAACACGCATGCTAATACCATGTGCTTTTACCAGTGGCAATTCATCGGCCAACTCTATATGCAGCTGGATAAACTTAATCTGCCCAGACTGACGAGTGCGCATATCGTGAATACCCACAACACCTTTCACGCTTGTTGCTATATCCATAATGGCGACTTTTGTCGGTTCGTCAAGCTCGCGATCCAGCAAGTGCTGAAGCGCATCAAAACCGATATGCCAAGCACTATGCAGCACATAGACGGCGATAGCAATAGTAAAGGCACCATCTGCCCATCGCCAACCTAAGCGGTCTAAGATTAAGGCGGCAACCACCACAAGGTTCATCAAAATATCAATACAATAGTGCAGCGAGTCGGCGCGGATCACCTGATTATTCGTCTTTTTAACTACATAGGTCTGATAAAGAACCAACAAAGCTGTAGCAACGGTTGAGATAATCATCACCACCAATCCAACCAAAGTTGAGCTCAGCGGCTTTGGTGACCATAAAGAGCCAATCCCGGTATAAAATAGGATAATCGCTGTCCCACCGATAAACCCGGATTGAACTAATCCAGCAACAGGTTCAGCTTTACCATGGCCAAAACGATGTTCATTATCAGGTGGGCGCAAAGCATAGCGAATCGCAAAAACATTAATCAGTGACATTCCAATATCCATTAACGAATCCACTTGCGATGCCAAAATACTCACCGCACCAGTAAGCCAGTACGCAGCACTTTTAATAATCAGCAACAAAAGCGCCACCATCGTTGCCAATAAACTCGCCGAGCGTACTAATTTGGCATAATCTTTATCTGCCACTGTATTCCTTATAAGAGCTCAAACCGGTCTATATTGTAACCAAATTACGCCCTTCAGTGGGGTAAAAAAGCTCTTTGTAGTAACATTTAAATCAATCAATAACGCAATAATTGACTCATATTCCCCATGAATTAAGGAAAATTCGTTATGATTAAGGCATAACAGTGAATACTATAGGCGTGTTGTACGATTAAGTGATGACTCACGCGCTCGACAACCGTAATCAGCGAGCCGGGTAAGAACCATACATCTTGGCGCTAAATGTCTTGAAATAGAGACAAAAAAGCCAGTACACGCAAAGCTAAGTAAAACTGGGTAAAACATTCAGAAAAATATCTTTAGTCCGTTACACTATTTTTGCCTGTAAAATAATACTTATATGGGTAAGCGGACTATCAAATGAGGAAGCGCAATATGAAACTGCTGATGATCGACGATGATCAGGAGCTTACTGAATTACTTTGTGACCTTTTAACTTTAGAAGGTTTTGAATTTGAAGCATGCCACGACAGTCAATTGGCCATGCAGCAAGTTTTACAAAAAAATATCGATCTCGTTCTGTTGGATGTCATGATGCCGGGCAAAAACGGCTTTGATATTTTGCGGGAAATGCGTGCTGCTCGTTTAGAAATCCCCGTTTTAATGCTAACGGCGAAAGGCGATGAATTTGACCGAGTACTTGGCTTAGAGCTAGGCGCCGATGACTATCTGCCCAAACCATTTAGCGACCGAGAACTACTGGCGCGCATCAAGGCTATTTTGCGCCGAACTCATCAGGTAAAAATGCCAGATGAACATGGGGATGACCAAATCAGCCATGATGATTTAGTCATTTATCCGCGTCGCCAAGAAGTCTTGCATCATGGCTCGCCAGTTGAACTGACCAGTACCGAATTTTTACTACTTGAGCAGTTTTTGCGCCATCCAGGGGAAATTCTAGATAAAGCAAAACTCAATGAACAGGTCTTAGGCAAAAAATTGATGCCGTTTGATCGAAGCCTCGACATGCACGTTTCAAACTTACGCAAAAAAATCCCCGACCGTGATGATGACCAACCTCGCATTAAAACAGTTCGTGGTAAAGGGTATTTATGGTTGCAATGGTAAAGCGCCTTTCACAGTTCATCAGTAGTCTGTTTTTTAAAATCTTTTTGTCATTTTGGGTCATCTTAATTTTGACCGTTGGCACAGCGTTACTGATTATTCAACTAAGCATAAATACCGACCATCCGCTGCCAAATTGGGCTCGCCAAGAGCTCAAGCAAGGGGCATTTATGCTGCACTATGCCCCACCCAATAATTTCCCGTTTCTACCACCGGGCATTCATAATCTATTTCCACCACATCCGCCAACGCCAAGTCTCATTTTAGTCAGCCAAAGCGGAGAGATCGTCAATACACCTCGGTTGGGACGCAATCGACGAGATATATTGCGGTTTATCCTAAGCAACGATAAACAGAAGAATCCAAAACTGCGCATTGTTGGGCCAATGCGTGTCGTCTTTGGCCCACAGATGGTACACCTCGATGGTGAAAACTATCTGCTCTATATCCATCGCCCTATCAATCAAGAGCGAATGGATGAGCTGAGCCACTTTCAGATGCGTCCAGAGATGTTACTGGTGATGCTGGTCGTATTCAGCTTAATCGCTTGTATTATGTTGGCCTGGCATATAGCCACACCCCTTAAAAAGCTGCGTACATCAGCCAACCAAATTGCGATGGGAGATCTGTCGGTAAAATTGCCGAATATTCACCGCCGTGATGAGGTTGGGCAACTGGCTGAAAGTCTCTTGCAAATGTCTACAACCTTATCAAATGCCATTACGAATCAGCAGCGGTTGCTCAGTGATATTTCTCACGAGCTTCGCTCACCACTCACGCGATTAAATATGGCGGTTGCGCTAAGTAATAAACGCTATGGCTCAACCAAAGAGCTTAAACGCATTGAGCGCGAGGCGGAGCGTTTAGAAGAGATGATTAGAGCATTATTAGGCTTGTCGCGCATGCAGTTAGATGAAAGTAAACTGGAGCTGCAAAACTTAACAGAGCTTTTAGAAGAGCTTGCAACGGACTGTCAGTTTGAAGCATCGCAGGTGGGTAAAACGTTTATTTTAAATAATCAGGGTCCCCAAGCCATTTATTGCTTCCCCGAAGCGCTGTTAAGCGCTGTTGAAAATCTCTGCCGGAACGCGATTAAATATGCCAATAAAACGATAGAGCTGCGAATTCGCCACGAAGCAACGCAACTGACATTTAGTGTCCTAGATGACGGCCCTGGGATCCCGGAGGACGAACTCAAAGAAATTTTCCGCCCATTTTATCGCGCCAGTGAAGCTCGCGATCGCGATTCAGGCGGCGTTGGACTGGGTCTTGCGATTGCCGATTGGGCAGTGCGCCAACATGGTGGACGAATCGAGGCAAAAAACCGCACCACCCAAACAGGCCTAGCGGTAACGATTTATTTGCCCAATCGAGGTCGCTAAATCAGGCGAGCCGACGCAGTTGGCTCGCTAAGCGAGTTTGATCAGACATCGCCGAGAGCAGACTATCAGTATGGCTCACATTTGCTTTGACCAGCTCACTGCAGCGCAAGCTCAGTTCATGAATGTTGCGAATATTATCGGTCACCTCATGGCTAACTTGCGTCTGCTCCTCTAGTGCAACCGCAATCCGCTGACTTCGCTCTGTCACCGTTTCGACAAAACGCAACGTATTCTGTGACTGTTCAAATGCCTGTTCGACCTGCTGCTGACAACGAAGCGCAGACTCTCGAGTTTGATCAATCGTGTCGACTACGCGATGTGTTTGCTCCAAAATCTCTTTGGTAACTTGCTGAATTTGAGCCGTCGATTGGCGAGTGGTTTGAGCCAAAGATCGCACCTGATCCGCAACGACCGAAAATCCCCGGCCGTGCTCACCAGCTCGAGCGGCTTCAATCGCAGCATTTAATGCCAGCAAATTAATCTCATCGGTAATGGCACTAATCGATTCAGAAACGCCTTGAATCTGCTGACCTCGCTCATTTAACCCACTCACCTGAGAAACAGCTTGTTCAAGCTGGCCAGCCAGTTGTGAAATCGCTTGCGAGCTTTGCGTTGCACCTTGCGCGAGTTGTTCGGTCATATCATAGGCTTGCTGCGCTGACTCAGCCGCCATTTGCATATTTTCAGCGGTTTCATCGGTGGCCTGATGCATCTGCTCGACAGCGGTGCTAATCGCGCGCGTGCCATCATTTTGATTATCGAGCTGAGCGACGCTTTGCTGGCCATTCTCGCGAGAGGTACTAACTGAGTTAGCGATTTGTATACTAGAGTCCAGAATACGCCCAATCACCGCGTTTAGCTCGGCCCCATCCATCTTTTGGGCCTGCAAAATAACGCCGATATCATCGTTTCGATGCTGGTAGCAATATGTAATCAGTGGATGATTATTGCGCAGCTGTGCTCGATGCGCGATTTTGGCCAGAGGTCGAGTTAAGACAAAACTCGCAATTAACCCCAACAGCATAAAACAGCCTATTGCCGCATAGGAATCAATCCAGTAATCACAAGCGAAACTAATGATCGCAGAAGCGACAAGCGCGCCAGCTAACCGACTAAATAATGATAAGGATGAACGCGCGGCTAGAGAACCGCCCTTACCTTTATTAAGCAACGCGTAGATACGCTCTGCATTTTTGACATGTTCTCGCGAAGGCTTGATACGAACCGATTGATACTCAATGATTTTGCCATTTTCAATAATGGGCGACACAAACGCATCCACCCAATAGTAATCACCATTTTTACAGCGGTTTTTAACTAAACCATGCCAAGGCTTTCCCTGTTGGACCTGCTGCCATAAATTAGCAAAAGCCGCTTGTGGCATATCTGGGTGGCGGACTATATTGTGTGCTTGACCGACGAGTTCTTCACTACTAAAACCAGCGACTTCACAAAAATGCGGACTGGCGTAGGTGATCACTCCATTGAGATCAGTGGTAGATAACAAATTATAGTGTTCAGGAAACAACACTTCATGTTCACTAACTGGTAAATTCTGGCGCATCCAAGCATCCCTCAAAGATAAACGCCCCATCGTTTTACAACAACGGACATGAATACAAGTATAAAAAAGAGAATATTTGACTGGGACGACGAACCACAATCAATAGCTCTTTAAGAACAAAGAGCTATTAGCATTACACTGGAATGGGGGCTTAAGCAAGTTGATTTAGAACAACAAACCAATAATCACCAGTTAATTAACACGCTACTGACCGCCAATAAAACCGTGTTGACGCCATGCTTCGTAACTAATCACAGCAACAGAGTTAGACAAATTCAAACAGCGACTATTCGGCTGCATCGGAATTCGAATACGCTGTTCAGGCTCGATAGAATGCATCACCTCTGGTGATAATCCGTGTGTTTCAGCGCCAAACAATAACACATCGCCACTTTGATAACTGACATCAGTATAAGAGCGTGTCCCTTTAGTGGTGCATGCCCAAATGGTTCGCCCCTGCATCTGTTTAGCAAATTCCCAATAATCTGGATAAACCGTCACATTGGCTAAATCATGATAATCGAGCCCCGCCCGACGTAATTTTTTCTCTTCTAAATCAAAACCTAAAGGTTCAATTAGATGCAGCTGACAACCATTGTTAGCGGCTAGACGAATGATGTTGCCACAGTTTGGGGCAATCTGTGGCTCAAATAAAGCGATATGAAACACAACAAAACCTTTTCGTTAAACAATAGCGCTATTATACGTGCTCTAAGGTGTGACCGATAATAAAAAACATCGCAGAGCGATAACTCTCCAAATGTAGCGGTTAATTTTAAATTATCCATTTGAATCAATAGATTGACTCATACTGGCGAACCAACGTTTGTTATAAAACCAGTAATGAACCATTAAAGTTACACCGCGAGCTAGCATAAAACAGCACAATGAAAACCATAATCCATGGTTGCCATAGCTTTGGGTCAACCACCACAGCGGGAAGAAAATTACAAATGTTGAGATGAGCATACCGTTGCGCATGACATTGCCTTTAGTCAGAGCAATATAAACGCCATCAAAGATATAGCTCCAAACCGCAAAAATGGGCATAAATACCAACCATGGCAGATATTCATCAGCGCTTTTACGAATGGCATCAATGCTAGTGAGCAATGCCACAATTTGCTCACCAAAGAGCTGATAAACAATGGCAAACACAATGCTCGTAACAAGCGCCAGCGCAAGTGTTGCCCAAACACTTTGGTTAAATAGTTGGCGATCTTTGCGTCCTGCGGCATCACCGGCTAACGCTTCAACCGCATAAGCCAAACCATCTAGCGCATAAGAGGCAAACATCATAAAATTCATCAACACTGCATTGGTGGCAACAATGACAGTCCCAAGCTTAGCGCCTTCAAAAGTGACGAAGCTAAAACACAGCTGCAATGATAATGTTCGCAAAAATATGTCGCGATTTAAGCGCAGCAATTCACCAAACTGCGACAGATGCAAAAATCCTCGCCAGTGATGAGGCAATAGTGACTCGCCGCGGTTATGCCAAGCACGATATAACAGCCATAATCCCAACAAAGCTCCGGTATAATCAGCAATTAACGAAGCACTCGCCGCCCCTGCAACATCAAGCTTTAGCCCCATGACTAACACCAAATCAAGAACAATATTGACGACATTGGTGACAATCAACAAAATCATCGGCGCTTTTGCTCGTTTCATCCCCAACAAACAGCCTAATGTTGCATAATTCAGTAATGCCGCCGGAGCGCCCCAAATTCGAATCAGATAATAAATATGTGCGTAGTGAGCGACTTGTGGGTCGGCTCCCGCGAGCTTAGCGGCGAACAGCCAAATGGGATATTGCAACACAATCAGCGCAATCGCGATAAATAGCCCCATTAACGCACTATGGCGCCAGGTCTGAATAGCATGGGCATTATCATTACGGCCAATTGCCTGAGCGACCGTGCCAGTAGTCGACATTCTTAAAAAGCCGGCCATCCAAAATAAAAAACTGATGATGGTTGCCCCAACGGCAACACCACCTAAGTAATAACTGTATGAAAGATGTCCAACGACAGCAGTATCCACCAGTCCCAGTAAAGGGACTGTCACGTTGGAGAGGATCATCGGGATGGCTATGGCAAAAATAGCCTTAAACTGCTGACGGTTAAAGAGTGTCATAGCGACCTATTTTTAAGTTTTTAGCAAAACAAAAACGCTGCCAAAGCAGCGTTCAATCAAGCAATATTCACGGTAAGACTTTAAAGCCAATTAGAACCAATCACTATTACGAATAATGCCAACAGCAAGCCCTTCGATGGTCAACTCTTCACAAGATGGGTCCACAACAATGGGTGAAAAATCATCATTTTCAGGGTACAACATAACTTTATCAGGCTGTTTTTCAAAGCGTTTTACAGTCACATCATCGCCAACACGAGCGACCACAACCTGACCGTTGTGAATATCTTGGGTTTTATGTACTGCCAGCAGATCGCCATCCATAATACCGATATTCTTCATACTCTCACCGCGTACGCGCAGCAAGAAATCAGCATGGGGATGGAACAATGCCGGATCGACACTATAGTGAGACTCAATATGTTGCTGGGCTAAAATAGGTTCTCCGGCAGCAACTTGGCCTACCAGCGGCAGTCCTATTTCATCATTGGCAGCTACCGATTCCGTGGCTACATCAGCGCTAGATGCGCTTGGCTCAACCTCTTTTTCAACGAGACGAATACCACGAGAGGCGCCTGGAACCATTGTAATTACGCCTTTGCGCGCGAGTGCTTTAAGATGCTCTTCCGCGGCATTAGCTGAACGAAACCCTAACTCTTTTGCTATTTCAACCCGAGTCGGTGGCATCCCCGTTTCACTTAAATGGGTTTTAATTATATCCAGAACCTGACTTTGACGTTTAGTGAGAGCTTTCATAGCGAACCTGTTTTTTTATACAGCAACTGTTAGTATATACAGTAGTTTATGAAGTGCAACTTTTTAAAGCCATGTTCTTTTTGTGACTAAATTTCCCAACAAACAAATGAGTTAGCCGTTAATACGCTCAGACTTTTGACACAAAGATGAAATTTTTCAAAATTGGCGATAAAATAGACGTATTCGTCATTAATTTGTCATGGTTATGATTATAAAAGGTCGTGTGGTTGATGTAGCCCAAAACAACCTCACCATTTGCCCTCGCGCGAAAAAGCAATGGATCCGCTGCAATTATATTGCTTTAGCAAATGGACAGGTTATCGAGGGACCATTGCAGATGAGCGAACAAATCTATCAAGCCCTGCAAAGTGGTCAATGTGTCGAATTTAAGCTAGGCCACTGGCATACCCGCAAAGCGGTAACCCATGTTCGCTTAGAAGACGGTTCAATCGTTGGCCGCAATAGTTTTTCCAGTAAACAACGATTAGCCCTATCGGTACTAACCGTTGCGTTATGCTACTGGGTTATTCGGGGGATTTTGCTGCATCTTGGCTAGCACTATCAAAGCTTTTTGCACCGACAAGTTCAGAGCGGTCCCATCCGCCCCCTAACGCAGCTATTAAGTTCACGCTATTAATCAGCTGAGTTTGTTGCAGTGATAACAAGCTCTGCTGTTCACTCAAGCTGGTTGCCTCAGTTGTTGCTACATCCAGATAATCTATCATCCCTGCAACATATTGATTGTAGGTAATTTTTGCAGATTCTTTAGCTGATGCAGTTGCTTGCTGCTGCTCTTTTAGCTCCTGGGTTAACACATGCGATTCGATAAGATAATTTTCGACCTCTTTTATTGCATCCAGTACGCTTTGCCGATAGCTTGCCACATCGGCGCGGTAGCTAGCGCGAGCTTGGCGAACCTCAGCACTGGTTCTGCCAAAATCCAACAGCGTTTCTGTGATGCTTGGTCCGATGGACCACATTCTCGCTGGCCACTCAAGCAAATCAGACCAATGGGAGCTTGAAAAACCGCCACTGGCAGTTAATGTGACATCCGGATAATACCCAGCAATGGCCACGCCAACCGCAGCGTTTGCCGCAGCGACAGTACGTTCAGCTTGCGCAACATCGGGACGCCGCTGCAGTAATTGCGATGGGATAGCCGTTGGAATAGCTGGCAGCTGATATTTAAAATCAACCGCTTTTATTGAAAAGTTCGACGCTGAACGCCCGATTAAGACCGCAATGGCATTTTCCATCTGTGCCCGTTGCCAAACTAAATCTAGTTTAGATGAGCGCGCACCATGCAACTGAGTACGCGCCTGCGCAAGAGCATCACGGGTTTCTTTACCCAATTTATACTGATTCTCGACAACCTTTAGATAACGCTGATAGATTTCGATATTCTTCTGATAAAGCTTAATTTTTTCATCGAGTATACGCAGCTCAAAATAATCCTGAGCCAACTCCGACTGCGCACTTAGGGTTGCCGATGCCAGCTCTGCGGCACTGGACTGGGCATTTGCACGCTCTTCTTCACGCGTTCTGCGAAGTTTTCCCCACAAGTCAACTTCCCAACTCACATCCCCTTCTACCGAATGGCTATTACTAATCACCCGGCTCGAACGTCCACGCGAGGAGCTTAACGATAACGAAACCTCCGGCGTTAGATCAGCGCCTGCTTCTTCAGCAAGAGCTCGCGCTTTTTGGTACTGTGCAAGATATTGCGCAACATTTTGGTTATTAATCGCGACCTGTTTCATCAGATTATCAAGCATTGCATCATGATAAACCTGCCACCAAGGACCTTTATCTTGGGCATCTTGTGGTTTGGCCAGTGACCAGCCTTTCGCCGCTTTGTACTGGTTACCAAGTGTGACTGTTTTGGGCTCTTTATAATCCGGCCCGACCATCGCACACCCTGCTAAGCTCGCCATGACAAGCCCCAGAACAGTTAAGCGTCCTAACGCTGTTATTTTTTGCAAACTGTTATCCTTCATAACTTAACGATTCTCTATGGACGATACGCCGCCATAAGCGCCGGGTATTAAAACTGAGTTTATCCATGTACAGATAAACAACTGGCGTTGTAAACAACGTCAAAAGCTGACTAAGGACCAAACCGCCGCAAATTGCGATCCCAAGCGGGCTTCGCAAATCAGCATCGCCACCGTGATCAATGGCCATTGGCAGCGCCCCGAAAAACGCAGCAAGAGATGTCATCAAAATCGGCCGAAACCGCTGGCAACACGCCTGATAAATTGCCTCTTCAGGGCTTAGCTTACGCTGGCGCTGAGCCTCTAGCGCAAAATCGATCATCATAATTGCATTTTTCTTCACCACCCCGATTAGCAACAAAATACCAATCAGAGCCACCACAGTGAGAGATGTTCCGGTAATTTCCATCAGCACTAATGCGCCCACACCAGCAGATGGCAATGTCGAAAGAATCGTCAGTGGATGTACATAACTTTCATAGAGCATCCCCAGCACAATATAAACCGCCGCAAGTGCGGCCATTAATAGCCATGGAATATTACTCACAAAGCTATTAAAGAGCATCGCATTGCCAGCAAAATCAGCCACTACATCACTTGGCATCCCTATTTTTGCGATGGCAGTTTTAATGGCCTGCTGAGCGGCCTGCAATGTCACACCATCAGCGGTATTAAATGCGATGGTAATGGTGGCAGAATGGCCCTGATGATGTACCGATAACGGGGCATTGGAGCTGGTGAGTGTGACAAAATCTTTAATTGGAATGACATCCCCATCATCATTGACAATTTTCAGATGGTTTAGCACATCGCTATTATCGGTGTAGTCACTAGTTAAGCCCATCACCACCGAATATTGGTTGAGCGGTTCATAAAGGTTGGCAATCTGGCGCTGACTAAACGAATTATTTAAAAGTGCATCGATATCTTTAACCGATACCCCTAGGCGTTTTGCCGCCGCGCGATTAATCACTAACTTAACCTGCTGGCCACCGGTTTGCTGGTCAGAGTCAACGCCAGATAACTGGGGCAATTTACTAAGAGCATCACGCACTTTTGGCGCCCATTGACGCAATTGACTGAGATCGTCGGATTGAAGGCTTAATTGATAACTGGCATTGGAGCGCCGACCGCCAAACATTAAATCACTCGCGGCCATCAAAAATAGGTCACCGCCTGCCATCTTCTGCGCTTTGGCATACAATCGGTTAGCCACCTCAGATGCTGAAGCGCTGCGCTGTGACAGCGGTTTTAAACGCACAAAGAAACGCCCTGAGTTACTTCCGCCGCGACCATTACTACTGACCGAACTCATAACACTGGCCACCGCAGGGTCACTTAAAATCAGCGATGTATAACGGCGCAGCCGCGGCTTCATTTGCGCAAACGAGGTACTTTGGTCAGCCGTTAACCCGCCCCAAATAATGCCGGTATCTTGGGTTGGGAAAAATCCCTTTGGCACCACCGCAAACAGATAAAAGTTAAGGCCAATCGTAACCAGCAAAGACAATAATGTGATTCGCCGATGTTTCAAACACCAGCGCAAACCGCTCTGATACGAGCTCTGCAACGCGTTAAAACCGCGCTCAATCCACCGATACACGCGAGGCTGGGCGCTACGCTGTTTTTGCCGGCGCAGCATTCGCGAGCACAGCATAGGGGTGAGCGTTAGAGAGATAAGCATCGAGATGAGCAATGAGACCGTTAGCGTCACCGCAAATTCACGGAACAATCGGCCAATAATACCGCCCATCAGCAACAGCGGAATAAACACAGCAATCAGCGATAAGGTCATCGATAACACCGTAAAGCCAACTTCTTTGGCCCCACGAAGCGATGCCCGAACAGGCCCATAACCGTCTTCAAGATGACGAGAAATATTCTCCAGCACCACAATCGCATCATCAACGACAAAGCCAGTCGCCACAATGAGCGCCATCAGTGAAAGGTTATCCAAGCTGTAATCTAATAGATACATCACCGCAAAGGTACCAATCAGAGACAGCGGCAGTGCAACCGCCGGAATCAGCAGTGCCCTGGCATTTCTTAAAAAGACAAAGACCACCGCAATTACTAATGACACCGCAATAATCAGCGTGCGCTCAGTCTCATGTAACGAGGAACGAATCGTTGGTGAGCGGTCCAATGTTGTGTGTAATTGCACATCACCTGGCAGTAACTTACGAAACAGCGGCAACTGCGCTTTAATCTCATTAATGGTTGAGAGCATATTGGCACCGGCGGCCAACGATATCCCAACGTTGATCGCTGGTTGATTATTGTAATAACCAACATTAAAGCGGTTCTGCACCGAATCGTAGACGTTTGCGACATCTTTCAGACGAATGGTCGCACCGTCTTTATAGGCAATAATGAGCGGACGATACTGTTTAGCTTTGGTGAGCTGACCATTGGAGTTGATCATCCAAGCAAAGCGATTACTTTGGATAATGCCTTTGGGAGACACGCTGGTTGCCGCAGCGATTTTTTTACGCACGGTTTCAAGCGAAATTCCATAATGGGTGAGCGCCTGTGGATGCAGATCGATGCGCACCGCTGGGAGTGAGGCACCAAATAGATTGACCTCGCCAACCCCTTTCACCTGAGCGATACGCTGCTCTAGCTGACTGGATGCTAAATCATACATCTGCCCGGTCGTTAGCTCATTCGAAGTAAGCGACAACATCAACACCGGCGCGGCTGCCGGGTTAGCTTTAAAGTAAGTTGGCAAGGTTCGCATACTGCTTGGCAGCAGCGCGCGAGAGGCGTTAATCGCCGCCTGCACATCACGAGCCGCGCCATTAATATCGCGGTCTAAATCAAACTGCAAGATAACATTTGTCGAGCCTTTTGAGCTCGTTGAAGTCATCTCATTGACCCCGGCAATCTGGCCAAGTGCTCGCTCAAGTGGCGTGGCAACCGTTGCCGCCATCGTTTCAGGACTAGCGCCAGAAAGAGAGGCGCGCACCATAATCACCGGAAATGAAACATTCGGCAGTGGCGCAACTGGCAACAGTCGAAAACCAATCACGCCTAAAGCCATGAGCGACAGGCTTAACAGCCACGTCGCCACTGGGCGCAAAATAAACGGACGAGAAATATTCATCCGTGCCTCCGCCGCCGAGTGAGGCGATCAAAGAACAGATAAATCACTGGTGTGGTAAACAGAGTTAGCACTTGGCTAAAGATCAATCCTCCGACAATCACAACCCCTAGCGGCGAGCGCAGTTCAGCACCCGAGCCATGGGCGAACATCAATGGCAAAGCACCTAACAAGGCAGCCATGGTCGTCATAAGAATCGGACGAAATCGCAATGAACAAGCTTGAGCAATCGCATCTCTAGGCGAGAGGTGCTGTTTTTGTTCAGCTTCCAGCGCAAAGTCGATCATCATAATGGCATTTTTCTTCACGATCCCAATCAGCAAAATCACCCCAATTAACGCAATTAAGCTAAATTCTGAATGGTCGAAAATAAGCGCTAAAAAGGCCCCGACCGCAGCCGTTGGCAGTGATGAGAGAATAGTGACTGGATGGATAAAGCTCTCGTACAAAATACCGAGCACCACATACATGGTCAAAAGAGCTGCCAGAATCAGATACAAGGTATTGCCCGTTGCTTTATCAAATGCCGATGCAGCTCCCTGATAAGTGAGGCTCATCCCAACAGGCAGGTTGAGCTGTTGGCGAATTTGCGTCAGTTGCTGCTGCGCTTGTTCAATTGATTTTCCATCGGGCAAATTAAATGACACCGTCACCGCCGGGATCTGATTCAGACGCGCCTGCATCAGCGCACCTGTTTCAAGTTTAACCGAAGCAACATCGGTTAGGCGCACCATTGGCGTTGAACTTGAATCAGAGCTCGAGCTTGAAGAAGAACTTGAACTACTACTTGAGGAGTCGCTATCCGATGAATCCGTATCGCCAGCAAGATAAATATTTTTCAAACTATCTGGGTTTAATTGATCATTTGGACTGACTTCAAGCACCACCCGATACTGGTTTGATTGAGTAAAAATTGTCGAAATCAAACGCTGGCCAAACGCATTGTAGAGTGCTGTATCCACATCATCAGCAGTTATGCCATAACGGGCAGCAATATCACGATGAATTTGAATATAGGCAATGCGCCCTTGGGTTTGTAAATTACTCACTACATCTTTAAACAAGCCGGTTTGGCGCATCGCCGCCATCAATTTAGGCGTCCAAGTTACCAACTCGCTACTATCAGTATCCGCTAAGTTAAATTGATACTGACTTGGCGTAACCTGATCATCAACGGTCAAATCTTGAAGTGACTGCAGATACAGATGGATGCCTGAAATATCAGCGACCTCTTTTTGCATCCGTTTAATAATCGCTGGCGCGCGCTCAGAGCGCTCATCAAACGATTTTAAGTTAATCAGCAAGCGACCACGGTTGAGGCTGATGTTCTGACCATCAACACCGACGGTTGCACTAATGCTATCTACCGCTGGGTCTTTAAGCAGCTTATCAACAACGAGCTGCTGGCGGCGCGCCATCTCTTTAAACGACACATCGTTGCTAGCAATGGTAATGCCACGTAATGAGCCAGTATCTTGAGAGGGGAAAAATCCTTTCGGGATCCACAAATATAAAGCAGCAGTTAGCGCCAGTAAAAAGACAAATACCCCAAGAGTTGCGCGTTGATGATTAAGCACCACATCCAGACATTTCTCATAGCCATGGAGTAATTTATCAAACAGCTGCCCACCTTTTTTATAGAACTTACTTTGCTGCTCTTCTGGAATATGACGCAACAGATACGCGCATAACATTGGCGTTAAAGTCAGCGAGACAATCATCGACACCGCAATGGCAACGGCCAACGTAATGGCAAATTCACGGAATAATCGCCCAACCACATCGCCCATAAATAACAGCGGGATCAGCACGGCAATCAAAGAGAAGGTCAGCGAAATAATGGTAAAGCCAATCTGCTTTGAGCCTTTAAGTGCTGCATTCATTGGCGTCTCGCCCTGCTCTAAATAGCGGGCGATGTTTTCCACCACCACAATCGCATCATCAATCACAAAGCCAGTTGCGATAGTCAGCGCCATTAAGGTCAGGTTATTTAAGCTAAATCCAGCCAGATACATCACGCCAAACGTCCCAATCAAGGACAACGGTACGGCGACACTTGGGATAAAGGTTGCGGCGATATTGCGTAAAAACAGAAATGTCACCATCACCACCAACGCGATGGATAACATCATTTCAAACTGCACATCACTGATAGACGCCTGAATGGTCTGCGTGCGGTCCGAAAGAATGGTCATTTTAACGCTACCCGGCAACAGTTGTTTTAAGCGTGGCAGTAACTGTTTCACCCGTGAGACAACCTCAATTACATTCGCCCCGGGTTGGCGTTTAATCTGAATGATAATGGCAGGTTTGCCGTTAGCGGTTGCCGATTGATATTCATCTTCACTGCCATGAATAACTTTAGCGACATCTTTTATTCTAAGCGCCGAGCCATTTTCGTATTTGATAATGAGATTGGCGTATTGCTCAGGGTTTCGCAGCTGATCATTAGCATCGATACTGACCGAATGATATTTGCCATCAAAACCACCTTTTGAGCCATTCACATTTTGCTCGTTAATGACTGTGTATAAGTCTTCAAGCGTTAAGTGATGAGCCGCCAATGCTTTGGGGTTGGCCTGAATACGCACCGCCAACTGGTGGCCGCCCGCTAAAGAGACCATCCCAACCCCAGAGATCTGGGAGATTTTCAGGGCAATTCGCGAGTTCACCAGATCCTGAACTTTATTTAAAGCCATCGAATCGGAGGTCACAGCAATAGTCATAATATCGCTGTCAGCGGGGTTTACTTTTTTATAGGTCGGTGGATTTGGCAAATCGTCAGGCAGCAATGAATCGGCTGAATTAAGAGCTGCCTGCACCTCTTGCTCCGCAACATCGAGCGAGAGTGATAGATTAAATTTGAGGGTAATAATCGACGCGCCACCAGAGCTGGTTGAATACATCTGATTCAACCCGGCCATTTCACCTAACTCTCGCTCAAGCGGTGCGGTCACGGCCGTTTCCATCACCTGCGAGCTCGCACCGGGATAGAGCGTCGTCACCTGAATGGTTGGATAATCAACCTGCGGCAAAGCCGAAACAGGCAACATTTTGTAAGCCAATAATCCGCTTAACAACACACCAACCATCAACAAAATGGTCGCAACGGGCCGGTTGATGAATAATCGAGAAGGGTTCATTGAGCATCCTTGGTCGATGCTTTCATAATTGTAACTTGACTACCTTCGGATAAATCATCGACACCGGTGGTAACCACCTGCTCGCCAACTTTAAGCCCTTTGACGACAACAATGCGATCTTCGCCATCAATCGAGCCGGTGACCACACTTTGTTTATGCGCTTTATTTTGTTTATCAATCACATAGACAAAATCACCAGAGTCACTTAGCTGAACCGCCGCTTTGGGGGCGACAACCGCATCTTTTAAGGTATTGATTTGCAATCGCACATTGACGAATTGATTCGGATAAAGGGTATCTTTTGAATTAGGGAAAATAGCTTTTAGCTTGACGGTACCAGTGCTTGAGTCAATTTGGTTGCTCACAAACTTAAGTTTGCCCTGGCCTAATAACTTATCACCCGTTTGGTTATACGCATCAACGGCAAAGGTTTTGCCCTTGCGAAGCCCTGGGACTACATCTGCCAAATGAGCCTGAGCAATGGTAAAGACCACTGCGATAGGGCGAGTTTGGGCAACATTTAAAATCTCAGTGCTATCGGCACTGACAAGGTTGCCAGGATCGGTTTGGCGAAGACCCGCGTAACCGCTAATCGGAGAACGAATGCGCGTGTAATCGATGTCTAATTTTGCTGAATCAATCTGCGCTTGGTCTGATTGAACCAGCCCTTGATATTCACCAACTTTCGCCGCTTGTTCTTGAAGATCTTGTTTTGAAAGCGAGTCTTGCTGATAAAGCTTTTTATAACGCGCTAAGGTTAATTTGGCATCTTGCAACAGCGCTTGGTTCTGCGCCAAATCGCCCTGATATTGTTTTAACGTCGCCTGATAAGCTCTATCATCGATACGCGCTAACAACTGGCCTTTTTTCACATATTGCCCTTCCGTGAAATAGACCTGCTCTAAAGTGCCGCTCACCCGGCTGGTAATGGTCACCGAGTAATTAGCCTGAACGCTTCCCAACGCATCCAGATAAACAGGCACATTTGCCGTTGTTACCGACTCCGCATAAACAGGCTGTGGACCACTTTTACCACCCGGCATCGTACCGTGATGACGACCATGACGCCCAGGTGGACCTTTTTGCATCTGCGCTGAATTATCGGTTTTGGTATGGCTCTGATGGTACCAATACCAGCCACCGCCTGCTGCGATAATGAGTAAAACGACAATGACAGGCAGTAGAATCTTTCCTGATGTTCGGAGGGAATTTATTTGCATTACAATCCTTTTTAGCGCCATGGACTATCAATAGTCGATATACAAGACAGGCTATTATTGAGCATGTAATTATAGTGATATGGCTACTTAAAAATATCAAAGAAAATAACAACTAAAGACGTTATTTTACGCTCCTTTACACCCACTATAAATTACCGAAAACCGATACATTTAGCCTACTATCGGCTATTTTAACGATCAATTAATGTTTTCATAACTAAATGAGTACGCACTAAGGTGACCCCAGGCAGCTGTTCCAGTTCATCGCGAATTTGCTCTAAGCGACTCATTGTAAAGGTTTCTACATAGATCATCAGATCAATCTGACCACTGATAAACTGGCAACTGCGCACTTCCGGAATGCGAGCAATCAATGGTTGATAGTCATTGCACTGAGTATCATGGTTATGCACTTCAAAATAAGCACATAATGCTTCGCCATGATTCGGGTCGAGCACTTTAGCATGATAGCCTGCCAAAATACCTTTGCGTTCTAGCTGATTAATTCGCTCTTGGGTTGCTGAGCGCGACAGATTAATCGAGCGAGCAATGGCACTGACAGAAAGCCGCGCATCTTGGGCTAATAATGCCACAATCTGTTGATCAAATTTATCCATATTATTTTTCGCTCTGCAATTTTTATCTCTTATAACAATGAGTTAAAGATTGAGCAAGTTGCCTTTTTACGCTCACTAACAATTTACAGTCTAAAGACGCTAAATTCATTACTAAAACCGCGAATTTAACGTCTGTGAATCGATTGAAAATCACTTATCATTCTCCCATATTTTTTCATTTACTGCTGCTGTGATTGGAGCTTTGCTCATGAGTCGTCTTAAACCCCAATTAGGTTTGTTCCAAGGTATTGCGTTGCTTGCTACGACCATGCTTGGCACCGGAATTTTTGTCGTCCCGGCGATAACCGCCGAACAAACTGGCTCAGTTTCTTTACTGGCTTGGGGTGTATTGCTCGTCTTAACATTGCCAATTGCATTTACTTTCGCCGCATTGGGGAAAAAAGACCCTCACGCAGGCGGCGTTCCGCATATCGTTGGCAAAGCTCTGGGGCGCTCCAGTGAAAGATTAACAGCATTTTTGTTTTTTACTATTTTACCCGTTGGAATGCCGGCATCACTGGTGATTGGTAGTGACTTTATTCAAGCATTAATCCCTTTAAGCGCCTGGCAAAATTTGCTACTTCAGTTGGCCATGCTGGCGGCAATGTTTGTGCTGGGATTAATAGGAGCCAAAGCCAGTGGCCAGTTGCAGGTACTAATCGCGGCTT
Source organism: Celerinatantimonas sediminis (assembly GCF_046054195.1). Lineage (NCBI taxonomy): Bacteria > Pseudomonadati > Pseudomonadota > Gammaproteobacteria > Celerinatantimonadaceae > Celerinatantimonas > Celerinatantimonas sediminis. The sequence continues at coordinate 34,382 of NZ_JBEQCS010000019.1, read as the reverse complement.
TAATTATTGCGCTCATTGGCGCGCTTTGGATAACCATCGCCCCGAAAGGGATAGATTTTCAAATTCAGCCACTTCATCATGTTAGCTCATTAACAGATGCGCTAGGGCTAATGTTCTGGTGTGTTATTGGTATCGAAGCCTTTTCGCATATGGGTGAAGAGTTTCGCCGACCTGAGCGAGATTTTCCGCTGGCGTTGATTATAGGCACGCTGGTTACTTTATTAATCTACTGGGCCGCTAGCGTGTTGGTGTTAAAAGATCTACCGCTACTTGTCGGAGCGCCGAGCTCGGCATCGCTGGGGAAAATGGCCACCATTCATTTAGGTCCGCTCACTGGCACACTCGTAACCGTGCTTGGTTTTTTGGCCTGTTTTGCCAGCACCAATGTTTATGTCCAAGGCTATGCCCGGCTATTATGGAGCATGGCAGATGAGGGCAAACTGCCACAATTTTTAGCCAAGCTTAATCATAACAAAGTGCCAGTTGTCTCACTGATTGCGATTAGCATTCTATCGTTAATTGTCACGGTTGGAGCATGGGCACTCGGGCTAAAACTTTCTCAATTGCTGCTTTATACCAATGGTAATTTTATCGTGATCTACCTGTTGGCAATGATTGCCGGAGTGATATTGCTAAAAGGGCTCCAGCGCTATGTTGCGCTGGGAGCTGCGGTGATTACTTTGCTATTTAGTTACAGCCTTGGCCATTCGATGAGCTACGTCATCTATCTGAGTATTGGCTTTTTACTGGCGGTCAAACTCTGGCAACTCTTTAAGCATTTGGGGCAAAACGCGTCGCGGCAAAACAATTAAGTAATCGATGCATGGCATAAACGGCCATCAAACCAAAAAAGGCGGCCACAGCGACACTACTAAAGCGATATAGCGCACTAAAAAAGATATCACCGCCGGGAGAGAGATACTGACCGAATAAAATCCCGGTGGTAGTCATCGCCGAAAAACCAATCCCAGTGCCTTTGCCCTCTTTAAGATGAGCGTGACAAAACCAGAAAATGCCTCCCCACAATAATGGCGCATACAAAAATAACGAATTATTGTGGCTATACAGCAGCAGTTGCACGGCCAACCCAAAGGTGACCCCAATTAATGTCCCAAAGGTACGCTTGCGTGCATAAGTTAGCGAACCATTCCAATGCATTGGGAACAACAATAAAATCGTCGTTACCTGCGCAGATAATGAGTCTTTGAGATCAAAAATCTGAAATGCTAAAAACGATCCGGTAGCAACCACCGAGCCCATCAAAATTTCATGGCGAACTCGCTGCACATTTTTATCAGGCTTAGGCGGTAACGCTGGCGGCTGTGTCGGTGGGATCAACTGCATCAATACTAAAGCAATCGCACTGGTAATTACCGAAGCCCACAGGTTGTTAGCAATCATGTCGTTTACATCAACGCTCTGATAGCTTGCAAAATGCAGCAGTACACTTAAATAAAGTACACCGTTACAGCCAAAGGTAATGAACCCTCGGGACATCATATAAAACCAGAACAAGAACATGCCAAAGGCTAAAATAGTCATGGCCAGTGGATGAGAACCGAACATCCCCGAAACAAGACCTGCCTGCAGACAAGCAACCACGGCTGAGCCGATGTTTTCTTTCACGGTGCGCCAGGTAAATACTGGCACAACCGCAAGCAGCAACACAGGCGTGACCGTATAGAACACGCCATAATTCCAGTTCATGGTCTGAGAGATGATAAAACCCAGCACACAGCCAAAAGCGACTCGCAACATCCGTCGCAATTCATCATCGCCAAGTGCTCGTTGCCATAGTTGCATCAACGCTCTCCTGAATTAATAGATAAAGTGTAAGGCACTGATTGCCCAGATCTGCACTTTGGCAACGCCGCTAAGCAGAGTTGACGAAGGCAATAGCTGAACCGTCGCTCTGGCACCTGATGCCAACTCTGGCATATCGTTCACTTTCAGATGTACCCGCAGACGCTGCGCATCACGGACCCAACGGTTTGACGTTGTAGGCGTTGCTAATACCCCATTGGCATTAAACTGGCCACTACTCACCCCAGCATCAATGCCTTCAACTGTTGCGTCAAAAAGCACGCCAGGATGAGAGTCAAAAGCAACGACAGCTTTGGAACCCGGCTGCACATGACGTAAGTTTTTCTCACGAAAATCAGCTACGACATCAATTTTATCAGCCACGATCGCAAGCAACGGTTGACCGCTATCAGCCATCGTTCCGCTTTGCAGTTGCATGTTACTCACCACGCCATCTTGCGAGGCACTCACCTGGGTATACGATAAATTCAGCTTGGCATTATCCAACTGGTTATGCGCTTGGCGTAATAACAAGTTATCAGGGCCTTTAATACCACGTTGAACTTTTAGCCCTTGTAATTTAGCTACCGCCATATCATAAGAAGCTTGAGCAGTTTGCTCTTCACTAATAGCCTGATCTTCACGCGATGATGACACCGCATGTTGGCGATAAAGCTTGGCTATTCGCTGGGCATCTCGTTTACGCTGATGCAAGACTGCGGCCGTTGATTGGATCTCAGCTTGTGCCGATTTAATCGATGCATCTAACTCATCATTGGTCAGTTTTGCCTGACGCAACGCTAATTTAGCCTTGTCTAATGCCAGCTGATAAGGACGTGAGTCGATAGAGAACAACGGCTCACCCGCTTTGACTTTCTGGTTATTAACAACATCCACTTGAGTCACGGTTCCGCTCACTTGCGGACTGACCTGAATTACCGGACGCTCAACCATTGCCTGAGGTGTCACAGGCATTTTTAAATCGGCAATCAGGTAATAAACAAATAGCAGGCAAAATAAAATACAAACACGCCGAACCCAGCGGCTAAAGAGCTGGTCAGCCGTTAATTTATGTTTTGTCATAGAATTTCTAGATAGATTAAAGTTCTTTGTCGAGGACGAGAGCGTTACTAGAGATTTGTGCCAGAACCGCTTCAAACTCTTGGAGTTGACGTTCATCGACATTCTTAAGAAGTGCTTTTCGTACAGTTAAAATGCGCTGCGCGATTTCATCGAGCAGCTCGGCGCCTTGATCCGTCATGCTGACGATTCGCGCACGTTTATCATGTTGGCTGCTATAACGCACAATATAGCCCTGCTCTTCCAGTTGTCCGAGCGTGCGCATCAATGAAGGCAATTCAATTTCAAGCGCATCAGCTAAACGTTTTTGGGTGACATCCCCTTCAAGGCGAGCCAATTTCCACAGTGCAGTCCAACGAGGATGCGTCAAGCCCAATGGATGCAGACAACGGTCGGCGACACTGCGCCATAATCGACTAGCACGCCCTAATTTTTCCGCTAAGGCATGTTCCATCAATTGTTCTGAAGTCAACTCATCCAAGTTCATAACGATCTCTCTTGTGTAACAGGAAGTAGCATTATAGTTAATTAGCAGGCTAAGTAAATAGCTAGTTAAAAAAATAATTATTACTAAAAAGATAACGATATATTTCTCACTTAAATATTAACCAGCTGTTTTTTAATACATATTTATTAAAAATGAGCATCATTTATTCTAATTAATGATCTTGAAATATTTTTATTGAGAATAATAATCATTATTATAACTAATTGATTTTATTAAATTTTATTTATTTTTAACTTGGTTGTAACAAAATAGTGAGTTATGCTAATTATAATCTGATCACTTTTGCCCACTAGGAGGCCTCTATGCAGGGAAATCCACAGATCGTCCAGTTGCTCAATAAAGTACTGACTTATGAGCTAACTTCGATCAACCAATTCTTCCTCCATGCCCGTATGTTTGGTAACTGGGGGTTTGAAGTACTCAATAAGGCTTGCTACAAGAAATCAATCAAAGATATGAAGCAGGCCGATAAACTCATTGAACGAGTCTTATTCTTAGAAGGGCTCCCTAACCTGCAGGCATTAGGGGCGCTAAGAATTGGCGAGCAAAGTAAAGAAATGCTTGAATGCAATTTGCAATTTCTAAATGACCAATTGCCTTTATTGCGCCAAGCTGTGGGCTTTTGTGAACAACAAACGGACTATGTCAGCCGTGATCTTCTCCAAGACATCCTTGATGATGAAGAAGAACATATTGACTGGCTGGAAGCTCAGCTTTACCAGATCTCCGTGATCGGAGAAGAGAAATATCTGCAAACGAAAATTTCGGAGGATGAGTAATTATGCAAGGAAAACCCGTTGTTATTGATGCGTTGAATCGGTTACTTTCCAATGAACTCACTGCAATGGATCAATACCTAATCCATTCGCGGATGTATGGTGATTGGGGTTATAGCAAGTTATTTGAAAGGATTGAACACGAATCGCTTGAAGAGCGTGAACACATTTCAATCCTCATCGAGCGCATTCTATTTTTAGAAGGCACGCCTGATATGGTCACTCGCGATCCGATTAAAGTGGGTCACGACGTTCCTAGCATGCTAGAAAACGACCTTCAGGTTGAATACCGCGTCGATAATCTACTTAAAGAATCGATGGAGTTGTGTGAAAAAGAACAAGATTATGTCACCAAAAAAGCGCTACAACGCCTGATTGATGACACCGAAACTGACCATGCCCATTGGTTAGAGCAGCAGCTTAAACAGATTAAGCTACTGGGCCTTGAAACTTATTTGCAAGCTCAGCTATAAGTCCTAGCAGGTGGTTTTACCGCCTGCTCGCTTTTACGCAGCAATGATATATCCCAGAGCCACCGCAATAAAAATAATCATTCCCGCATAATTGTTATTTAAGAATGCCTTAAAGCAGTTTTCTCGCTCACGAAAACGCGCCAAATATTGCTGGTAAAGAAATAATCCACCCGCGGCTAACAGTCCGATAAAATAAACTGGCGAAAGATGATGCAATTCCCCCACCACCGCCAGCAACAGCAAAGTTACCAGCTGCAAAACACCGATCATCAGCTTATCAAAACGCCCGAACAACACAGCTGTTGATTTAATCCCGACTTTAATATCGTCATCTCTATCAACCATCGCATAAAACGTATCGTAAGCGACCGTCCAACAGAAATTCGCAATGAGTAATAGCCAAGCTTCTAATGGCAAATGGCCACTTTGCGCTGCATAAGCCATTGGAATTGCCCAGCTGTAAGCAAGGCCTAAAAACATCTGGGGCAGATTCGTATAACGCTTCATAAATGGATAAATTGCCGCTAACACAACGGCAATAAAAGACAGTTCAATGGTCAATCGATTTTGCGTCAATACCATTAAAAATGAAGCGACCACCAACGCGCCAAACAGACACAGCGCTTGCACCGTGGTTATTTGTCCCGAAGGAAATGGCCGAGAGCTAGTTCGCTTCACAAAGCCATCCACTTTGCGATCAGCAAAATCATTGATGACACACCCAGCTGAGCGCATCATCACCACGCCCAGTACAAAAACGACTAACACGCCTGGGTCTGGAAATCCGTCAGCAGCCAACCATAATGCCCAAAGAGTCGGCCATAGCAGCAGCAATGAACCAATGGGTTTATTCAATCGCATCAAGTGCACATAGACCATCCATCTGGGCTGCTCACTGACCATTAACATGTCTCCAAATAGGCCGGACTTGCCGGCAAAAAAAGTTCCTGAACCAACACCGGAATACTTCGATATGAGTAAATACTTAAACGCGCCCAAAGCGTTTGTTCAGCCACACTAACACAACCATAGTGACGGGCAATATCACCATTTTGTGCTTGCGCAAACAACAGCTCTCCAAGCGGCTGATTTGCCAGCTCATTTAATGCACTGCAGGGCTCGATATCAGGCCAGAGGCTTCTGGCAAAAACCCAATTAACACCATCGCCTTGCAGATAAACTTCGCGGATACGATAGTGCGCCAAATCTCCCATCAGCGCAGCCTCATGAACATATGGCTGATTGCAAAACGCATCAAGCTGACACACCGAAAATTTCTTAGTGCACGATTTTAGCCGTTGTGTGAGTGAGCCTCTGTCACTTAAATAGTGACCAAGACCTAGTGACACATCCGTTGGCAATACCCGCTGCCAATCAATCGATGCTAATAATGATGAATAATTTTCGCCGCTCATCGCTCTTTTATAGTAAGTTTATCATGCTTTTCATCTGTGATAGAGCAAGCCTAATCGTTGTCCGATGTAGCGTCAAGGAACGCTCCTAGGCATGTTTAAACTATGAGCTGTAAGCAAAATTTTACAATTTATGCTTTAATAAATTCTGAAGTTAAACTTAAAATCTTGACCTAAAGAAGATATCGGCGACAATACAGCGCAATGTATCCAAAGACAGGTAGAGCAATCGATGAAATGGTTTAAGTGGGTGTTTTTATTTGGCTTGTTAGCCACAACCAGCATGCAGGCCAGCTTTGCCGCTGACGATCCAAAGGCGCCGGATACATATGCATACTATAGTTTAGAGCCGGACATTGTAACCAACTACATCACCGCTGGAAAATCTTTGGGCTATATTCGAGCAACCATTGAGCTGAGGGTATATCACGAAAGTAAGCTCAAAGAGGTTGAACATAATTCACCGCTGCTGCGCGATGCAATTATTGAGATTCTTGGCTCAATGGATAGCGATCAGATCAAATCATTATCTGGTCGTGACAAACTCAAAGAGCAATGCCTAAACGCGGTTAACAATCTGTTATTTCAGGAAACCGGCGACAAAAATATTGTCGCAGATCTGATCTTCACGAAATATCTTTATCAATAAGTCGGTCAAAGCCTGCCTGTGCACAGCCAACAATCAGGCCAAACAGGTGGGCAAGATTCGCCGTCGCTGGAATAAAACCGTTACTTGATGAACTTAGCGGTGTCGTCACGAATCCAAGCACCATCCATAACAACATAAAACCAACGATCATCCGGTTAATTTGCACGCCGACATGAGGGCGCAGCCAAGCTGTCCACCACAAATACCCCAGCAATGCGTATACAACGCCTGATAAACCACCAAACAGCGGTCCTGTTGACCAAAACTGCATGAAGTTAGGAAGAATGCCGCTAACAATGGTCAGAATAATGAGCTTTGCACTACCAAGCTTGCGCTCAATCGCACCACCAAATTCCCACCACCACAGTAAATTAAAGAGAATATGGGTAAGACTAAAATGTAATAAAATCGGCGTGATAATACGCCACGGCTGAGCGTAAAAACTAGCCATTGAAGTGGGGAAAAATAGCGCGCGATAGACACTATTTCCCATAAACATACTAGCCAGGTAGACAATAATCGCAGCGGCTATCATAACCAATGTAAACGGGCCACAATGGCTTAAAAAGCGCTGTTTAATCAACGAGGATGAGCTGCCATAACTGAACCGAACCTGATGTTGATCGCCAACTTGCCAAGAGGCCTGTTGATATTTACGAGCCATCGGGTCTTTAATAAAAGCCTGCCATTCACTTTGTGCTTGTGTCAGATGCGCATCATCCACCAGCCAAATAACCACCCCGTGTTCATGAGGGCTCAACTGACAGGCTATCTTTAGCGTCGCCATATAATCAACAAACGACTGAGCCAAACGCGGATTATCGACAATCGCTAACTGCTGCATTACTCTTCAGACCCTGTCACTGGATAAACTTTTGCCCAGGCTTCAAAGCCGCCATCAAGAGAATAAACATTCTCCAGCCCTTGAGTTAATAAATACTGGGCCGCCCCTTGGCTACTAATGCCGTGATAACACATCACAATCACCGGTGAATCAGGCTCATGCTCTTGAATCAGTTGCAATAATGTCTGGTTAGTCAAATGCATCGCACCGGGCGCATGAGCGGCTTGGTACGATTTTTCATCGCGAATGTCAGCCAATAGAGCACCTTGTTCATCTAGTAGCTTTTTGGCTGCAATCACATCAATATGTTCAAACTGTTCCATAGGCTCTCCAACATTAGGTTAAAACTTATTGTAACCTGTTTTAACATGAAGGGAACCGTACAAACAGTGCGACTTAGAACGCGCTAAGTGTCAGATACTGCTCTTTTCGACTCATAATCGGCGGCTAACTGCTGCACACTTTGATAAAGCACTTGCCACCCTATTGCTAAGTCGCCGGGGATAACGGCTTCATCGGGATGATGACTAAGACCTTTTTCACAGCGTAAAAATAGCATCGCTACCGGACATAACTGGGCGATAGCCATCGCATCATGCCCCGCGCCACTTGAGAGAGTCATTGAACGTCCTTGGACCTTTTCGCAGGCATCATTTAGCCGTTGCTGCAAATAGCTATCACACTCGGTTGCATCTGACTGATAAAAGCAGTGCTGAGAAAATTCAAGGTAGCGACTTGCGGCAATCTTGCTGGCGCGCTCTAGAATTTGAGCTAAAACGCGATCGCGATGCGCATCATCGCTAGAGCGAATATCTAAGCTAAATTGCACCGCGGCGGGGATGACATTCACCGAGCCGGGAGAACAATGCAATTGACCAACAGTTGCAACGAGCTGTTGCTCTTTGGCTATCTGCTCGATACACAATACAATTTCACTAGCCCCCACCAATGCATCCTGACGCATATTCATCGGCACCGTACCTGCATGCCCAGCTTTGCCAGTGATGCTAATCTGTAGGCGCTTCGCACCATTAATGGCACTCACGACGCCAGCGGCAAGACCCGCGCGCTCTAATTGTGGCCCTTGCTCAATATGAACTTCCATATAACCGATAAACTCATCGGCCGAACGTGTTGCTTGAGCAATGTTTTCCGGCGCCAGCCCAAAATTTTCTAGCGCCTGTGCAATCGTGATATTTTCACTGTCTTGTAGTTGCAACCATTGTGGTTGCCATTGGCCTGTTAAGCCTCGGCTCCCTAATAGAGTTGAACCAAACCGAGTTCCCTCTTCATCGGCAAACCCCACAACTTCAATGGCAAACGCTAGCCGGATGCCTAGCTGGTGCAGCCTGTCCACGACCTCAATCGCGCTCAACACACCCGCGATACCGTCGTATTTGCCGCCATTGCGCACCGTATCTAGGTGTGAACCTAGCAATAGCGCTGGTGCCCCATCGGTTTGACCTTCATAACGAGCGCACAGGTTTCCCACCTCATCTTGCCAGGTACGCATACCTGCTTCACGCATCCACTGTGCAACCTGTCGATTACACTGTGCATGCTCTTTGGACAAATAGACGCGCGTAAGCTTATCGCTCGATTCAGAAAACTCGGCTAACTTCTGGCAACGCGCATAAATGCGCTCACCAATGATCTTGGCGTGCCCGTTATTGTCCATAGTGATCCCAAGCTACCTGCATCGCTGCGCCTTCGCTTGCAACATAACCTAAATGGCGAAGCACCGCTTCCAGTGCAGCTAAAGTGGTCAATACGGTATCTTTACGAGCGTTATAGCCCATCACCCCAATGCGCCAAATTTTTCCATGCAGTGGACCAAAGGAAGTTCCAATTTCAATGCCAAAATCATTCAGCAGCAACTGACGCACCTGATCTCCATTAATCCCTTTAGGAATAACAACACCGGTGACATTACTCATTTTATGGCTCTGGTCACCAAATAGCTCAAGCCCCATGGCACTGAGCCCTTTGTCCATCGCACCGCCATGTAACTGATGGCGCTCGACACATTCATCAATCCCTTCAAGGGCAATAATGCGGGCACATTCACGGGCGGCAAATAACATTGAGGTGGCTTCCGTATGATGATTTAGCCGCTCCGGCCCCCAGTAATCCATGATCATTGCCAAGTCAAAATAATTGGAATAAATCATTTCATCTTCACCATCTTGATGCTGGGCTGATTTAATCCCCTGCTCAATGTGCTGGCGCGCTCGCACTTGCTGGACGAATGCATCGCTTAATGTCACAGGCGCACTTCCCGATGGGCCACCTAAACATTTTTGCAGACCGGCAGAAACGGCATCTAAATGCCACAAATCGCTTTTTAAAGGATTGCCCGCGATAGAGGCGGTCGCATCACAATAAAATAGAACCTGATGACGCTGACAAATTTCCCCAAGCTGCTCTAATGGCTGCAACATAGTCGTTGACGTATCCCCTTGGACGGTAAGCAAAATTCGCGGTTGAATGGCTTTAATAGCATCTTCAATCGGCTGCGGATCAAATACTTCACCCCACGGAATTTCCAGAGTATGAACCTCAGCCCGGCAGCGCCGAGCTATTTCGCATAGCAGATGACCAAAGCGTCCAAAAATAGGCACTAAGACTTTATCGCCAGGACGAATAATTGACACCAAGACCGCTTCAATGCCTGAGCGGGAAGTTCCATCGACCAGCATCGTCCATTCGTTTTGTGTACAAAAAACCTGCCGATAGAGCGCCATCGTCTGATTCATATATTCAGTCATCGCAGGGTCATACTGCCCCACCAATTGGCTTGACATAGCTCTTAAAACTCGCGGATCTGCATTAATAGGGCCAGGGCCCATCAGCAATCGAGCGGGAGGATTTATCTGTTCTAAAGAACGATTGGTTAACATGTTCTATCCTTAAGTCTTTCTTTTATCTGATTAATGCCAAGCCATCGCTGCGCGGATCACTTGCCGCGGCTATCACCTGGTGATGTTGAGTGACAATGCCACCAGCATGGCCCATCATTTCACTGTGAGTCGGAACACTTTGCACGCGATGGCCCATGTGGTGCAAAGGTGTTAAAACATCCGCTAAAGGTGCTTCAATCTTTAAATCATAACTGCTCTGTCCCCAGGTTCGACCTAACAGCCAACGCGGAGCACTAATAGACTGCGCAAGAGATTGCTCTAAATAAAGATAGCGCCATAAAATAGCGGCCTGCGTCTGTGGCTGCCCTTCACCGCCCATGGTGCCATAGACCATTGAGCGGCCATCATAAAGGTTTGCCAGCGCCGGATTAAGCGTATGAAAAGGTAGACGGTTTGGAGCCAATGCCAGCGGGCTGTTTTTATCTAATGAAAAACTCACACCGCGATTGTTCCAAACCAGCCCAAGTTCAGGGATCGCCACGCCAGAGCCAAATTCCCAATACAAACTTTGGATAAAACTCACCATACGACCTTGGTGGTCACAACAGCCCATCCAAACTGTATCACCAGGTTTGGCGACTTGTGGCCAAGGCAGTGCCTGCTCGGGATTAATCGCTTTAGCCATGGCATCAAGCGCATCATCCGTTAGATAATCCGTGATGGATTCACTACAGATATCGGGGTCACAAACGAGCCGGTCACGAACTAAAAAGGCTTGTTTGGTCGCCTCAACTAATAGATGTATTTGCATCGCTTCGCTTTGAGAAGGTTTGAGAAGTCGATGCATCAAAGCGACAATAATTAGTGATGCGCACCCTTGAGTTGGCAATGGCAAATTGTAGAATTTCCCCATGCGTGTACTCACGCAAAGAGGCTGGACCATTGATGCTTTTTGTGCAGCCAAATCATTGAAGCGAAGTGGCGAACCACTGTCCTGTAAAACATCAGCGATCTGCTGCGCAATCTCGCCGCGATAAAAGTCATCCAGCCCGTTTTGCCCAAGATGTGCGAGCAACGCCCCGAGGGCTTGATTACGAAAGAGCTCTCCGGCTTTGAGTGTCTGACCATTTGGTAAAAAAAGCTTCGAAAAGGCTGGGAACTGCCCAAGCGCTGGCTGGGTTAAACGGCTGGCAGATTGCAAACTATCACTGACGTTTATGCCACTTTGAGCAAGCTCAATCGCTGGTGCTAAAAGTTCAGTCAGTGGTAGCGATGCTTGCCAGTTTTGGCTGAGCTTGAGAGCTTGCTGCCAAGCACTAAGCGTTCCAGCAACACACAAAGCACTAGCACCTCCTCGCTCAGGGATAGCTGAAAAACCGCGTTCGTTATACCAGTCGATACTTGCATGAGCCGCGCTACGGCCCCCGCCATTGATAGCAACGGGCTCTTTTCCTGGCTCTTGAATAAGCCAAAAGCTATCACCACCTAACCCGTTCATATGCGGATATAAAACGCTGATAGCAGCAGCGGCACCAACCATTGCCTCCGTTGCTGAGGCCCCCTGACGCAGCAGTTCTAAACCAATTTCACTGGCCTGATGATGTGGAGCGCTAAATGCGATTTGATGCTTCATAACGTTACAACTGACCTAAATGGCGAGCCAACGCTAGCAACTGCATATCGCTATCGCGCGGGCCAATAATAGAGAATCCAAACGCTACTCCCTCACACTCAAGCAGCGGCAGATGCACCTGAGGGCATCCAGCTAGACCTGCCATAGCCGTCATGCCCATCAAACGCATGCGAAACTCACCAAGCGCTAAAGCATCTGTTGTTCGCAACGGGGCAAAATCAGGCGTCGTCGGGATCACAACAAAATCGTGATGCGCAAAGCAATCTTGCAACTGGGATAGCCATTGCTGGCGTTTTTGCTCGGCATCTTGTTGCTCTGATGTACTCAAAGTTGCAGCCCAACTTAAACGCTGAGCGATATCCTTACCCAGCGCATCAGGATGGCTCTGATGCCAATGGTGATAGAGTGATGCAATTTGGCGGCCCTGTAATGTTTGAAACACGCCACTTAAATCATCAATTTGCGTAGCTGAAAATGGGGCTGCAACGGTTTTAAACTGGTTGGTTAATCGCTTAAAAAAGCTCTGCCACAACCGAGCTAATGGCCTTGGAAGACGTGCAAATAGTGGCTCGACCACTGCCAAAGAAGGTGAGTTTACATAAGCTCTTGCCAAGCCAAATAATACACTGCCAACCTGCTCTAAGGTTTTAGCATCGCGACTTAACCAGCCAGGCGTATCAAAACGAGGGGCTAGAGGCAAAATACCAGCCATAGGCAATCGTCCATGGGTTGGGCGCAGCGAATACAAACCGTTATACGCCGCCGGGATACGAATCGAGCCCCCCGTATCAGTGCCAAGGGCAAATTCAGCATCCCCTTTGGCCACAGCAACCGCTGAGCCACTGGAAGAGCCGCCAGGTAAACGATCGGGGGTGAGAGGGTTAATAGGTGTGCCAAAATGGGCATTGCAGCCATTTAAACTATATGCCAGCTCATCGGTCTGCACTCGTCCAACAGCCATTGCGCCAGCGTAGCGCAGCTGCTCGATGAGCGCGGCGGTGTAACTGGCTGGAGCATGCTCTAAAAACCAACTAGGATTACCCGCACCAGTCTTAAAACCGGCGACATCATAGAGGTCTTTGTAGACAAAGCGCAGTCCATCCAGAGGTCCGTGTGCAAGACTATCCAATTGATGCGGACCATGAGCACAGTAGACACTGTAATCATCCATTTTTAGAAACCATAGCGACATGATTATTCATTAATACAACTTTAGTTTCTAAATGTAAACATCAAGGAATATAAATTCCTATCTATCTTGAGTTGATTCTAGCTCATCAAACTGCTGATAAATCGCATCGATTGCCTCAATACGTGCTTTATGTTCGCTCTCAAGACAGATGTTACATAGCACGCTCACTAGCGCCATCGCGCTGGCATAAGATGCAAAGCCGCCAGAGCTAAGCTGATGACAAGGTAAAGTCCAATCAGCATAAGTTGTTAATGCCAGTCCAGAAGGGTCCGTCACTAATAAAACTTTAACAGGGCGAGTTGAGAGCTCTCGCATCAGAGCTTTAATCACTTTGGCCCGTCGGCGCAACGCAATCACAACCACTAAATCAGAATCAGTTAAATCAACAACCTCTTCGGATATCGTTTGTCCAGGTTGAGGGAATAAATGCACATTTTCGCGCATCTGAATCAATTGTTCCCGCCAGTGCAGAGCAACCGGATAGCTATTGCGCAAGCCAAAGAGAAAAACTCGTTTTGATGTTTTAAAAGCATGACTGATCTGTTCCAGAGGCTGACTTTGCAAACCATTGAGAGTTTGCTGTAAATTTCGCTGCTCCTGAGCAAAATGGCTATTGAGCAGCTGGCTTAAGTCTTCATCAAGATCAACAAATTGCGGCGCACCGCTAGTCACTTGGCGACGTAATGCTTCTCGAGCCTGAGAAAAACCATCATAGCCCAAGCGCTTGAAAAATCGGCTAACTACGGGTTTAGAGACCTTCGCTAAACGCGCCATATCCGCACTTGAATACATTGCCAATTCGGCTTCATGAGTTAACAAAAAATCAGCTAAGAGTCGCTCTTTAGGACTAAGTTGTTCCAGACATGCCGAGATGCGTTGGGCCAGTTCTGAAGTTGGCATAATGATATCCTTGTAAAATAAATCCACTGCACAAAGCGGCTAGGTTAACTTTTGAGAGTCGAAACATGCGCACTCACAATGCGCCATTGCTGGTCTATTTTAACCCAAGTCTGGCTCTGACGCCCAAGAGGCTGGCCCGAACGCGAAAAAATAACATGAGCACAAGCCAGCTGCTCACCAAATGTACTAACCGAGACCTTTTCAACAACTCTATCCAATCCTTTCGTTGAGCGATTAGAGCGAAACTGTGCAATCGCATCAAAGCCAAACAGATTCTCTGAACCACCTAAACGAACGGTATGTTCACTGTGCCAAAATAGTTCATTAAGCACGGCTATCTCATTATTGACTAACGCTTTTTCATATCGCATGACTTGTTCTTCAATCTCGGTAACAATCTTCGGATTATTAATTTGCATCGTTATTTTCCTTTCACCAAAAAGATCCAGTCGCACTAGTTTAGGGCGAAGGATAGGCCATAAACTATGTAGCATTGGTAACCAAAGCCTGTGCACTCATAGCTTTACTCACATGGTATATATTTTGCTTTTATTTTGGAACTAAAGTTATTTATTTATTATTTAATAAAACTTTAGTTCCAATATTTATGGCCTATAAACCAGGAGTTATCGATGAAATTCAGCCTAAGGACGCTACTGCGCGGTTCACTGTTACTGATTGCGCTGGTCACAAGTTATGCTTATGCCAACAAACTTGATGATATTCATCAACACGGCGTACTTAAAGTCGCCGTACCTCAGGATTTTCCCCCATTTGGCTCTGTCGGCACAGACATGAAACCCCATGGCTATGATATTGATATGGCAACATATCTGGCCAAACAAATGCACGTAAAACTCAAACTAATCCCAGTAAGTAGTGCCAATCGCATTCCTTATCTACTTTCAGGACGAGCGGATCTGGTCATCTCTAGTTTGGGTAAAAATAAAAAACGCGCCAAAGTCATCGACTTTAGCCACGCCTATGCCCCATTCTTTCTCGGTGTCTTCGGTGTCAAAAGTATTAACGTAACGAAACCTTCTGATCTTGCAGGTAAAACTATTGGCGTGACACGTGGCGCAATTGAAGATCTGCAGCTGACGAAAGTAGCTCCCCCTTCAGCGACCATCAAACGCTTTGAAGACAACAACACAACTTTATCAGCATATCTATCCGGTCAAGTAAACTTAATAGCAACCGGTAACTTGGTTATGGCTTCGATTGCTCATCGTAATCCAGCCCGCTTACCAAATACCAAATTTCCTCTGAAAAATTCACCATGCTATGTCGGACTGGCTAAAAACGAACCGGCGCTAAAAGCTGAGGTGAATAAACTCATCAGCGAAGGACTCAAAAACGGTACATTGACGAAAATGTCTGAAAAATGGCTCAAAGAACCACTCCCAGATAACTTCGGTCAGAACAGCTAGGATAACAGATGAGTTATCATCTTAATTTTGTAGATCTTTTACCGTATTGGCCACAGTTCCTCAAAGGGCTGTGGCTCACTATTGAACTAACGGTAATAGCCACCATCGGTGGGCTTATTATGGGCACTCTAACGGCAGGTGCCAGAGTCACCCATAATCGACTTTTACGAATTATTTCTGGTATCTACGTAGAAGTGATTCGTAATACGCCATTTATTGTGCAGCTGTTTTTCATCTACTTTGGCATCCCGGCTTTAGGCGTGAAACTTTCGGCGATGGAAGCAGGACTTATCGCAATGGTGGTTAACCTTGGAGCCTATAGCGCGGAGATCATTCGCTCTGGTATCGATGTCACGCCGAAAGGCCAATATGAAGCGGGGCGAACGCTTGGATTAAATCGACTACAGGTCTTTTGGCGTATCGTTATTCCACCTGCATTTATGCGCATTTACACACCATTAATTAGCCAGTGCATTATTGTGATGCTGGGCTCATCAGTTGTTTCACAGATCTCGGTTGAAGAGCTCACCTACTCGGCCGACTTTGTCCAGTCGCGAACCTTCTTAAGTTTTGAATCGTATTTTGTCGCTACTGCAGCTTATCTCATCTTAGCGATATTAATGCGTCAATTACTCAATCGACTAGCTAAACGAGCCTTCCGGGGAGCGCCATTATGATGCAATTTAGTAACTGGGATATATTGCATAACCTGCTGATGGCCACCCGCTGGACGCTCTTATTATCGCTCATTGCCTTTGTCGGGGGCGCGGTAGTGGCGATGATTTTGACCTTCTTGCGTCTTTCTCGCAGCCCAACGTTATCGCGTCTGGTCCGGCTCTATGTGGAACTATTTCAAGGAACACCGCTGTTAATGCAGTTATTCCTGACATTCTTCGGATTGTCTTTAGTTGGCATTGAAGTCAGTGCTTGGACAGCTGCCAGTGCATCACTCATTTTATTTAGTAGTGCCTTTCTCTCAGATATATGGACTGGATGTATCCAATCATTGCCCAAAGGCCAGTGGGAAGCGTCTCGATGTTTAGGCATCAATTTTATTCAGACCATGCGCCATGTGATTTTGCCTCAAGCACTGCGAATTGCCATTGCCCCCACGGTTGGCTTCACTGTTCAAATTGTTAAAGAAACCGCACTGACCTCAATCATCGGTTTTGTCGAGTTAACCAAAGCTGGCACCATGCTCAATAACGCAACGTTTCAGCCGTTTAAAGTATTTGCCATGGTTGCCTGTATCTACTTTATTATTTGCTATCCACTGTCGCTTTTCAGCTCGTACTTGGAGAAGAAACTCAATGTCGCTCATTAGTATTGAACAAGTTCATAAATATTATGCAGATAATCACGTACTCAAGGGCATTGATCTAAAAGTTGATGCAGGCGAGGTGATCTCGATTATTGGTCGCAGTGGCTCAGGCAAAAGTACGCTATTACGCTGCATTAACGGCTTGGAACAATTTAGCCAAGGGGCTGTTATTGTCGATAAACAAGCGGTTGATAATGATGAAAAACATCTGCTAGAGCTGAGCCGCAGTGTTGGCATGATATTTCAAAACTTTAATTTATTTCCGCACTTAACGGTTGCCGAAAATATCATGTTGGCGCCTAAATTAGTGCTTAAGCTATCAACCACACAGGCCAAAGAACTAGCCCAACAAGTTCTTGGCAAAGTGGGTCTGTCGGATAAAGCGGAGCAGTTTCCTGGTAATCTTTCAGGTGGACAACAACAACGAGTCGCGATTGCGCGATCACTGGCCATGCAACCCAAAGCGCTGTTATGCGATGAGATCACCTCAGCGCTAGACCCAGAGCTGGTTGGGGAAGTGCTTAAAGTACTTGAGCAGCTAAAGCGCGAAGGCATGACATTAATTTTAGTCACTCACGAGATGAACTTTGCCCGCGATGTCGGGGATCGCGTGGTATTTATGCATCATGGAAAAGTCTGGGAAACTGGCCCCGCTAAAGAAGTATTTAGCAAACCCCAGACCCCAGAGTTACAGAGCTTTTTAGCCGCTGTTTTATAACAATTAAATAAGGATGGCTAACACCATCCTTATCTCTATTAGTTGGAATATTGATAGGGATAATGTTCAGCCCAATAGCGAGCAATATCGATGCGCTGAGCTATCCAGACATCAGATTTGCTCTGTACATAATCTAAAAATCGTTGCAGTCCACTCATTCGACCAGGGCGGCCACTGATTCGACAATGCAATCCAACCGACATCATTTTAGGATGCTCAGCACCTTCAGCATACAAGCAATCAAAACTATCTTTTAAATAGTGAAAGAACTCGTCCCCATGACTAAAACCATACGGTGAATAAAAACGCATATCATTGTTATCGAGAGTATACGGAACAACGAGGTGTGCTCGATGTTGGCCATCCTGTTGATATGGCATCCAAAATGGTAGGTCGTCTGCATACGAGTCTGAGTCGTAACAAAAACCTCCTTCTTCGAGCAATAATTGGCGAGTATTTGGCGAGTCACGTCCAGTATACCAGCCAAGAGGACGAGACCCCGTTAACTGTTGGTAAAGTGCGAGGGCTTGGTGTAGATGCTCTTGTTCAATTGCTTTAGGAACATTTTGGTAATGAATCCATTTTAAACCATGGCCACAGACCTCATGACCATGAGATATAAGAGCATTGGTAACTTGTGGATTTTTTGCTAAGGCTGTTGCAATAGCAAAGACCGTCAATGGCAATTGCCGCTCTTCAAATTCTTTGAGTAGGCGCCACACACCTACGCGTGAGCCATAATCATAGAGAGATTCCATGCTAATATGGCGGGCAGCATAAGGCTCAGCTCCATATATTTCCGATAAAAATGTTTCGGCATGCTCATCACCATGCTGCACCGAATTTTCACCACCTTCTTCGTAATTTAGAACAAATTGCAGTGCTACCCGAGCTTGATTTGGCCACTGAACAATTTCAGGATTAGCGCCATAACCAACATAATTGCGCTCATTGGCAAACGTTACCTGCATATCACCTCCTAGCGGTCGCTCCAATGTTGGTAACGACCAGTAAACAGTTTCGGATAGGCAGCCGCGAATTGACCTCGTTTTGCTGCCTTTAATTGAAGTGAATGAAGCGATTCAACTAATTTAACCGCACCAGCCACACCATCGATCACCGGCACCTGAAACCTGTCTTGTAAACGCTGACACAACGTTGCCATTCCAGCACATCCCAAGACAATCGCCTCTGCACCTTCATCAATCGCTTTTTGACAATCGCTGAGTAATAACTGCAGGTGGTGATTGGACAATTCTTCCAGTGCTAATACGGGGATATCACTGGCATACACACCACTGCATTGATGGGTAAAACCGTAACGACTAAGCAACTCTTGAGCGGTCGCTATGGTGCGACGCATGGTGGTTACTACAGCAAATCGATAACTGATTAAGCTGGCGAAATGAAATGCCGCCTGAGCAATTCCAATCACTGGCGCATCCGCTACTTCGCGAGCGGCACTGAGTGACGGGTCTCCAAAACAAGCGATAATATGGGCATCGACCCCTTGCTCTTTTGCCCACCAAATTTCATCTAATAACGCAGCGCCAGCGATGGCTTCATCGCGAGCAGACTCAATAGAAAGAGGTCCATGTTGCGCAGTACTTGGAATAATCTGCGTATTAGATAAGGCAACCTCTCTTGCAACCTGCGTCATCCGTTCGGTCATCGCGGTACTGGAATTAGGATTGAGTAACTGAATACGCACGTATCTCTCCGGCTAATCTAATGGGGTAAAAATGCTCGAAAAATCAACATCACTGTCATGAGATTCTGAAAAATTAAGCGACTGTTTAATGGCCTGAAGATGAACTTTCATCCACTGAATAGATGATTCAACTTGCCTTTCATCTAAAAGTTCCAGAAGCTCTTGATGATCGCCGCAATCACATCCAACACTGTGGCGAGAACCATAAACAGCGACGACTAACGATGATCGATAAGCCAACTGTTGGACAAAATCAGCCATCACTTGGTTGCCTGAGATGCTCGCAAGTTCAATATGGAACTGAGCCGTTAAATCAATCTGTTCAGCCAAATCGTCAGCATGTCGAGCTAGATGCTCAATATCAATCAGTTGCTGTAAGCGGCTCTTTGCCGATTCATCCCAGTTATCGATAACAGCACCAATCAAAAGAGGTTCCAGCATGATTCGGCTATCAATTACCTGTCGAGCCTCTTCAACACTAGGTTCACTTACATGAGCACCTTTATTGGGTTCTATGGTGACAAATTTTTCCAGAGCCAGGCGCTGCAATACCTTGCGCACGCCAGTGCGACTAATTGCAAAGGTAGCTGCCAGTTTATCTTCAGGGAGCCTAAGTCCTGGGGGAAGTTGATGTTCAACGATTGCTTTTAGCATCTGCTGGTACATTTGATGGTGACGATCTTTTCTCATACTGCATACGAATCATAGTCTATTGTTGTATACAATCTAACACAGTTTATTCTTCTATGTCCTGCCATTTATTGATCAATGGATTAAACAACGATCAGGTTTCGATCAAAAAAAGCACAAAATGATCTATTTAGTGTTCTATAACAGTGCAATAAAAAAGCAGTAATAACTATTTAATTCCTAAAAATCATAGTTTTCATATTGTTATCAAAATGGCATCAGAATTGTATGTGATATTGTATACAATACAAAAGGATATGATTATGAACAAACAGCTTCAATCGATGAGTCCTCAGTTAAGCAATGCCGACCTAGCACCAGAAATAGATCAACAGTGGAGTTGGTATAGCATTTTCGCTTTCTGGATGTCCGATGTACATAGTGTGGGAGGCTACGTATTTGCTGCAAGTCTGTTTGCTCTAGGACTTGCTGGATGGCAGGTGTTTGTCTGTTTACTTGCGGGAATTATGATTGTTTATCTATTCGCTAACCTGATGGGTACTCCAGGACAGAAAGCTGGCGTGCCATTTCCTGTGGTTTGTCGTTTAGCATTTGGAGTGAAAGGCGCAAATATTCCGGCGATTATCCGTGGCTGTATTGCCGTTGTGTGGTATGGAATTCAAACCTATCTAGCCTCAAGCTCTTTTATTATTCTTGCTTTATACTTTTTCCCAAGTCTAAAAACACTGCAGTCTGAAAGCTTCGTCGGGTTATCTTACTTAGGTTGGATGGGCTTTTTATTCATGTGGATAGCGCAGGCTCTAGTCTTTATGTTCGGAATGCCCATGATCCGCAAGGTCATTGATTACAGTGGCCCAGCAATTTACATCGCAATGTTTGCTCTATGTGGTTTTATGCTCTATCAAACGGGCTGGAGTGCAATTCACTTTAACCTATCGAGTAAATCACTGGTCGGTTGGAACAATGTAAAAGAGATGATTATAGCCATTGCCCTAGTCGCTGGTTATTTTGCAGGTCCGACGCTTAATTTCAGTGATTTTGCTCGCTATTGTAAAAATAAGAAACAAATGAAAGTGGGCAATTTACTTGGTCTACCTCTTAACTTTATTGTTTTCTCGATATTTAGTGTATTGATTGTTTCAGCATCTATTCCAATGTTTGGACAGATGATCACTGACCCCATTAAAACAGTTCAGATGCTTGATTCCGCTACCATTACAGTGCTTGGCGCTCTAACATTTATTCTTGCTACCATCGGCATTAATATCGTTGCTAATTTTGTTTCACCCGCTTTTGATTTTTCAAACATTGCGCCGCAAAAAATAAGCTTTAAATGGGGAGGCTTTATCGCAGCAATTGCCTCACTATTGATGACACCATGGAACTTGTTTAATAACCCAGACATGATCCATTACACAGTGGATTTATTAGCCGCCTTAATCGGTCCTTTGTATGGTATCGTTTTGGTCGATTACTATAGAATTCGCAAACAGAAAATTCATCTCAGCAGTCTCTATAATGATACAAAAAATGGTCAATACTGGTACAACAATGGCTGGAATACACGTGCCATTATTGCACTCATTATTGCCGGTTGCGCATCTATTTTGAGCTCATTTGTCTTTACTGAACTGGCAAATTTCTCACTATTTATCAGTGGAGCCGTAGCTGGAGTCAGCTACCATTGGCTAATGGCAAAGAGCACCGTTTCTATTGAAGTGGTAGAAGCGCAAACAAATCTTTAGCCATAAAAAAACCGGATAACTTAGGTTATCCGGTTTTTACTTTAAACTTAGAGCCTAAACAATGCTCTAGGTAAATTCACACAGATTATTTAACCTGTTTAACATGGCCATTTTCGATATGCAGTTTCGTTGTATAACGATCCGCTGCTTTATCATAATTAAGGTAACCGGCATCAACTTGACGCTGCAAAGAACGGGTAACACCGCGCATAACTCGTTCTGTACGATGCTTGAGCGATTGCGGATTATGAGCGAAAATACTCATAACAGTCGTTGCCAGTTTATTTGCCATCTGGGTGTCGATAACCAGATTCACATCACCAACTAAGCTTTTTGCTGAACCAAGGACAAGCCCGCGAATTCCCAACATCTGAACCATTTTAGGGTCAATTGAGCCAACTGATTCACTGCCTGAAATAGAAATTTCTTTACCATTATCCTCAACTTTCACCGGATCTAATGTAAGTTTGGCATTTTGATAAACTGACAATAATTTATTGGCAAGGATTTCGTCTCTTTGATAACCGTGAGCTTTAACAAACGCACCATTTTCTTGGAAAATACCCAACAGGTCATCCATCGCTTCAGTACTGATATTACTTACAGTAACCTTGGCCTCACCATTAGCGATTTTGCTGCCTTTGATATCAAGATCAGACAGTTTCAAGTCCATTGTTGATGTCAATTTTTTATCAGCAGCACTTGAGGTAAAGTCAATATTAATCCCACCAAGCTGATAAGTTTCATGTTTACCATCATCACTAGCGAAATAATTAGTTGCAACAAATTTAGATGGTGCAATGTGAATTGAACTCGTACCTGTCCACATATATTTGGTATCGCTTACGCGAGATTGACTTGATTTAGAGTCAACTGCGCCAAGGGTAAAATCAGCCTGAACGACACCTGGCTTATAGCTGCTGTAATCCTGCCAATGGAAACCATCCCAGTGGAATTTGCTTTGTACTTTATCGTGTGAAGAGTTACGGCTAATAGTTAACTGACCCGCTTTCACATCGAAGATATCAGCCTCACCTTGGCGGCGATTAGGCTCATGTAGGGTACGAGGTACAATATTGATAGTGGCTTGGTTCACATCACCAGACCAGTTCAGAATTGTTGTCGCGGTAAGTGGGGAGCCATCTTTAAACAACTCACCAAACAGCTCATTAGCACCACGATCGTATTTAAGTGCAGGGTTATCAATAAAACCACATTTTGGATCTTGTGATTTCGCTAATAACTTAGAATCAGCTTTAACTAAGTTGCCTGAGTAAAAAGTGCCATAACCAAAATCAAGTTTGCTGCTAATATCAAAACACAGCTTATTATCCGGATGACCCTCTTTATGGACTATCACGCGAGTAACCGTATCTGCAGTTAAACCATGATCTTCATAACTAACATTTTTTAATTCGGCTGCTAAATCATGTTTAGCCAATGTATCAGCGATATTTTGTGGAACCTGAAGCTCAGTAAACTTAGGTTTAACCTTTGATTTAACGACATAAGGAGCTGCAACTAGACCTGCTGCAACAACGACAACGACCGCTGCCGATACGGTAACTTTTTTATTCATATATATCTCTCACCAACATCCCTATCCAGATGGGGGATTCATCCGGTAAATGATGTGAATTGATCTTTTAATCCATTAATTTTGTGCTATTTTTATTTTCTAATTAGTGAAAATATTCTTCTGATTAGAAAAACAGCCTGAATAGCCTGAAAGAGCAAGCTATTTATTTGAGCAACGGAATAATACCGACTAACGAAACGCATATCTATAGGTATATCTATAGAGAGGTGTATCAAAAAACCGCTCTAAAAGTAATGATTGACCATTAAAATCACAAAAAATTCTGTATAAACAATAAGCTAATCAACTTTATTACTTAATAAAAAAGTATTAAATAATTTTAATTTAGACAAAAAAACCCGAACTTTTTAACGTCCGGGTTTTGCTCAAAAATCCAATTATATGTCTGACTAACCGCCAAGATAAGCGTTTTGTACCTGTGGATTACTGAGTAACTTCTCACCCGTGTCTTCAAGAACAATTCGACCATTTTCCAAAACGTAACCTCGGTCCGCCAGTTTTAGCGCTTGGTTAGCATTTTGTTCCACTAAGAAAATGGTCATCCCATCTTTGCGCAGCTTTTCAATGGTTTCAAAAATCTGCGCGATAATAATGGGTGCAAGTCCTAGTGATGGCTCATCTAACAGCAATAATTTGGGCTGGCTCATAAGCGCCCTTGCAACCGCTAACATCTGCTGTTCACCACCGGACATGGTGCCTGCGCGCTGTGAACGGCGTTCTTTCAAGCGAGGAAATAAGTCAAACATCTGGTGCATCAGCTCCTGCTTTTCACTCACAGTGGCAAAGAAAGCTCCCATGTAGAGGTTTTCTTCCACCGTTAAGCGAGAAAAGATTCGCCGCCCTTCTGGCACAATGGCCACATGCGTGCGCATAATTTCAGAGGTTTGCTGATGGGTAATATTTTGCTCATCGAGAAAAATTTCACCGCTACTGGCACGAGGATCGCCACACAACGTCATCAATAACGTGGTTTTCCCTGCGCCATTGGCACCAATTAAACTGACAATCTCACCCTTTTCGACATGCAATGATACATCGTCTAACGCCTGGATCTGCCCATAATGAGTCGATACGTTAGCAAATTTAAGCATACTCATTATGACTCTCCCAAATACGCTTTAATGACATCTGGATGGGCTCGAACTTGCTCTGGCGTGCCGTCAGCGAGAGGCCGGCCCTGATTGACCACATAAATGTAATCAGAAATTTCCATCACTAACTTCATATCGTGTTCAATCAGTACGACAGATATCTTTTCGTTTTCACGCAGACCGACAATCATCTCGTTCAAATCAGCCGTTTCACGCGGATTTAACCCAGCAGCCGGTTCATCAAGCATCAATAACTGCGGCCCGGTAACCATACAACGCGCAATTTCTAAGCGCCGCTGCTGACCATAAGCCAAATTGCCAGCTAGACGGTTCGCATAATCGAGCAAATCGACCTTTTTCAGCCAGTATTTCGCGTTTTCCAAAGCTTGTTTTTCACTATTGCGAAAATTAGGCGTTTTGAACAATCCAGATAACAGATTGGTATTGAGATGGTGATGCTGGGCTATCAGTAAATTCTCGATAGCGGTCATCTCTTTAAACAAACGCACATGTTGGAATGTTCTGACCATCCCTTTACGAGCAATTTTATGGCCTGGCAATCCCTGCACCGCTTCACCATTAAAGAGAATTTCACCCGAGGTCGGTTTATAAAACCCGGTGATACAGTTAAATACGGTTGTTTTGCCCGCACCATTGGGTCCGATAATTGAGACGACCTGCTGAGGATTAATCTCAAGAGCCACGCCATCAACCGCGAGCAGACCGCCAAAACGCATGGTCAGATCTGTGACTTTTAATAAACTTTCACTACTCATCGACACTCAGCTCCATTTTGGGTCGGCTCATTGGCAATAATCCTTGCGGTCGCCAGATCATCATCAATACCATCATCAAACCAAACAGAACCATTCGATATTCACTAAACTCACGAGCAAGCTCTGGCACCACCGTCATAATAATGGCAGCTAAGACCACCCCAACTTGAGAGCCCATTCCCCCTAAAACCACGATAGCCAAGATGATGGCTGATTCCATAAAAGTGAACGACTCGGGGCTAATAAAGCCCTGACGAGCAGCAAAGAAACTACCGGCAAATCCGGCAAAGCTTGCGCCGATGGTAAAAGCGGTGAGTTTAATAACCGTTGGGTTTAGCCCCAGCGAGCGACACGCAATTTCATCATCACGCAGCGCTTCCCAAGCGCGGCCAATTGGCATTCTCAGCAAACGGTTAATCACAAATAAGGTGAATACCACCAGCAAGAGCGCCATCAAATACAAAAAGATCACTTTATGATCCGAGTTGTAATGCAGGCCAAAGAAGTGATCGAAAGTATCCCAACCGCCATCGCGAGCATGGCGACTAAACTCCAAACCAAATAAGCTTGGTTTAGGAATGCCACCAATCCCATTCGGGCCGCCAGTCAATCCAGTTAAGTTATTGAGCATAATGCGGATAATTTCACCAAACCCGAGTGTCACAATCGCTAAGTAATCGCCGCGCAAACGCAGCACCGGAAAGCCTAAGATGAAACCAAAGAAACCAGCAAGTACCCCAGCGATTGGCAGACAAGTCCAAAAGCCAAAACCCGCATAATGGCTTAATAGCGCATAACTGTATGCACCAACCGCGTAAAAGCCGACGTAGCCCAGATCGAGTAATCCAGCGAGGCCAACAACAACGTTTAGCCCCAACCCAAGCATCACATAAATAAAGGTTAATGTGGCTAAATCAACCGCGCCACGGGAGACGACAAACGGCCAAATAATAGCCGCAGCGGCCAGAAAGCAGACCAGATAACGATAAAGCTTTGGCGCTTCTTGAGGTGAAGGAACTTTGTAGGAGCCTTTGGGTTTGATGCTCTCCCAACCACTGTGTAGTGGGCGAGAAAAAAGTTGAAAGACAAACACCAACACACAACCAATCCCCAACAATAGCCAACGCGGACCATCGGACCAGGCAAGCACCAAACCGTTAGGATTTTGTTCAAGACGGATCCCAAGTAGCCATCCAGCTAAAACCAGAAAAACTAACACCGAGATCAGCGCTGATTTGAGATTTAAATGCGTCATACTTTTTCAACCTCCGGACGACCCAGAATGCCAGTTGGCATAAACAGCAGAACAAAGCACAACAGTAAAAATGAAACCACATCAGAATATTCTGGGCTTAAATAGCCAGCGGTTAATGCCTCAGTAATACCGAGTAACATTCCCCCCAGGACAGCGCCAGGAATCGAGCCAATTCCGCCCAGGACAGCGGCTGTGAAAGCTTTAATCCCGGCGATAAACCCAACATACGGATTAACCACCCCGTAATAAACGCCCAGCAGCACCCCAGCCACTGACGCAAGAGCCGCCCCAACAATAAAGGTAAAGGCGATCACCTTATTGGTGTCAATTCCCAGTAAAGCAGCCATTCCTAAATCTTCAGAGCAAGCTCGGCAAGCCTGGCCCATTCGCGAACGGGAGATATAAGCAGATAACACCGTCATTGCTAAGAATGTCACCGCAAAGATCACCACCTGCATGTATGAGATAGTCAGATGAAACCCTTGATCTGGGCCGATAACCCAACCACCGCTAACCAATGTCGGCAATGCCACATCGCGGCTGCCTTGCGCAGTTCGCACTAGGTTCTGCAAGAAAATGGACATCCCAATAGCAGAGATCAAAGGAATTAAGCGGTTACCGCCACGCAATGGACGATACGCAATGCGCTCAATACTCCAACCATAAACGCTGGTCACGAGCATACTGATGGCAAAAGCCCCGATAAATAGCAGCGGCACATTATCAAAGCCAGCCATCATCAATGCTGAGAGCACCACAAACGCAATGTAAGTGCCCACCATATAAATTTCACCATGGGCAAAGTTGATCATGCCAATAATGCCGTAAACCATGGTGTAGCCAATAGCGATCAGCGCATAGGTACTACCTAGCGTCATGCCATTGACCAATTGTTGAATAAAATAAAAGAAGTGTTCAGACATAACCGCCTCAAACGAACGAAGGACAAGTTAAAACTCGAGGCTGGTTGACCACAATAATCGAACGGGTCAAAACCAACCTCATAGTTATCAACAGCTTGTAACCTAGCTTGTATGCAAACTAAGTCTTATTGCAGTTCAGTTGAGGTTGCATCAGCATGCCAACGGAAAACACCAAAAGAGAATCCTTTCAGATCGCCTTTTTTATCCCAAGTTAAAGGACCCATAACCGTTTTCACGCTGTTAGCGCGCAGATAATCAGCTGCCGCTTCAGGGTCATCACCATTGGCTTTAATCGCGCTAGCAATGGTTTGGACTGCAGCATAAGATGTCCAAACGAATGGGCCGCTTGGGTCTTTGCCTTCGCTTTTAATCAGTTTTACAATGGCCGCGTTTTCAGGTGATTTGTCATATTTTCTAGGCAATGTAACAATCAGCCCTTCAGAGGCTTTACCTGCAATCGCTGACAAGTCTTTGTTACCCACACCTTCAGGTCCCATAAACTGAGCTTTAAAGCCTTTTTCAGCAGATTGACGCAAAATAAGCCCTAATTCAGGGTGATAGCCGCCATAATAGACAAAATCAGCATTTTCCTGTTTGAGTTTTGCAATCAGCGCGGAGAAGTCTTTCGTGCCACTGGTAATCCCATCAAAGGACACCACTTTCACACCGGCTTTTTCTAAAGTTGCTTTTACAGCAGTTGCGATCCCTTCACCATATTGCTGTTTATCATGAACAATCGCGACCCGTTTCGGTTTAATATGTTCAATAATATATTTACCCGCAGTTGGTCCCTGATCGCTATCTAGACCAATGGTACGAAAAATCATTTTATAACCGCGAGTGGTAATACCAGGGCTAGTTGCCGCTGGAGTAACCATCAAGATACCTTCATCTTCATAAACATCAGATGCAGGCTGAGTTGCACCAGAGCAGAGGTGACCAACGACAAAATGTACATCATCGTTCACGATTCGGTTCGCAACCGCAACCGCTTGTTTTGGCTCACAAGCATCATCGTAATCCACTTCTTCGAGTTTTTTACCGTCGATTCCGCCTTCTTTATTGATCATTTCAATCGCTGCATGCGCGCCGTTAAATTCCATGTCGCCATATTGCGCAACAGGGCCAGTTTCAGGTCCTGCAATAGCAATTTTAATCGTATCAGCGGCGTTTGCGTATGAGGTGCATCCAAACATAGCCAAGGAAACAGCCAGAGCAGCTGTTGAATAAGTCCATTTTTTCATGTGATTCTCCGTATAATCACTTATTGTCATTTTGATGTGATGTTGTGTGTACGCAGGACATTGTATTTATAGCTTGTCCTGTCATGGCAGTTTTATACTAAAAATCCCCTGCCTTAATAGCATTTTTACCCCAAATCGGTGCATCTGAGCAAGCGTAGAATACAGGCTCTGCGGGGCTTGAGGCTTAAATTGCAGCGCAATAATCTAGATTTTTAGATAAATAAATTTGATGTTTTTAACAAAAAGTAAAAATTTGAAGCTTACCGCTAATATTGAGTGAAAAATCAGCACAAATATCTTAATTTTTAATTTTCTAAAAAACTCAATAGGAACGACAAATGTGGAAAATAACAATAAATAGAGAATGATCTACTGCCACGGGGCAGTAGATCGATAGATGACTAGGCTTGGATACCGCTGTGACGCAATAAAGCATCAACTTTTGGTTCGCGGCCACGGAAGGCTTTAAACAGTTGCATCGGCTCTTCAGAACCACCTTTTTCCAGGATATTGTGTAAAAATGCTTGCCCAGTCTGTTCATCAAAAATGCCATTTTCTTCAAACAGTGAAAATGCATCAGATGAAAGAACTTCAGCCCATTTATAACTGTAATATCCAGCCGCATAGCCACCAGCAAAGATATGTCCAAAACCGTTTTGGAAGCGGTTAAATTCAGGCACTTCAAGCACAGCGACTTCATCTCGAACATCGTTAAGCACCTGCTGAACACTGAGCGTAGCCGGGTCTTGGGAGTGCAGTGTAAAGTCAAACAGCGCAAATTCTAGCTGACGTAACATCCCCATTGCTGAGTGATAGTTACGCGCTGCGAGCAGTTTATCGAGCATATCTTGCGGCAATGGTTCACCGCTTTGGTAATGCCCTGAGATAAAGCTCAGCGCTTCACTTTGCCAGCACCAGTTTTCCATAAACTGGCTAGGCAGTTCGACAGCATCCCAAGCAACGCCGTTAATCCCAGAGACATCAGCCACGTCAATCTGCGTCAGCATGTGATGCAAACCATGACCGAATTCATGGAATAAAGTCAGCACTTCATCATGGGTAAATAACGCCGGTTTATCCCCAACAGGACGGTTAAAGTTGCAGGTCAGATACGCAACAGGCAGTTGGATTGAACCATCTGGCAATTTGCGACGAACCTGACATTCGTCCATCCAAGCGCCGCCACGTTTGTGCTCACGAGCATACAAATCAAGATAGAATGATGCGCGCAGCTGGCCGAGTTTATCGTAGATTTCAAAATAGCGAACTTCCGGGTGCCACAACTCAACCCCATCCCCCGGGCGAACATCAATCCCATAAAGGCGATGCACGGTTTCAAATAACCCTGAAAGCACTTTATCTTCAGGGAAATAAGGCCGCAGTTGTTCATCTGAGATGGCGTATTTATGTTGCTTGAGTTTTTCGCTGTAGTAGGCGTTATCCCACGCTTTAAGCTCTTCAACACCGTGATTTTCACGGGCAAAGGCCTGCAGCTCAGCTAGTTCTTGCTCACCTTGCGCTTTAGAGCGTTTAGCTAAATCGTGTAAAAAGCCCATGACCTGCTCGGTACTTTGCGCCATTTTGGTCGCCAAAGAGAGCTCTGCATAGTTCTTAAACCCAAGCAATTGCGCTTTTTCATAACGAAGTGCGAGGGTTTCTTTAATCACATCCGTATTATCAAACTCACCAGCATTAGGCCCAAGTTCTGAAGCGCGAGTCGTATAAGCGCGATACATCTCTTCACGAAGAGCGCGATTATCAGCATAGGTCATCACCGGCAGATAACTTGGAATATCGAGCGTTAATACCCAACCATCAAGCTCTTTGGCTTTGGCCGCTTGAGCCGCCGCTTCTAGTGCTGACTCAGGCAAACCGGCCAAGTCGTCTTTATCCGTCACATGTTTAAACCAAGCGTGGGTTGCATCAAGGATCTGGTTGGAGAATTTTGAAGCCAGCTCAGATAACCGCTGGCTAATTTCACCAAAGCGTTTTTGTTTGTCTACAGGCAAGCCAATGCCAGATAATTCAAAATCACGCAGCGAATCGGTAATCGTTTTTTGCTGCGCTTGGGAATAAGTTGCAAATTCTTCGCTATCTTTGAGGGATTGATAGGCTTTATAAAGCCCCGCGTGCTGGCCCAGATAAGTGCTTAATTCAGATAATAAGGGCAAGCAGCTCTCGTAAGCTTCACGCAGTGGCTCAGAGTTCATCACCGAATTCAAATGGCTCACTGGCGACCAGATTTTGCCTAAACGATCAGAGATTTCCGTCAGTGGTGAGACAAAGTTATCCCAGCTATACGTATCATTGGCGACGACCTTTTCAACAACTTCACGATATTCTTTAATCGCCTGTTCGACAGCTGGCTTCACATGTTCAGGACGGATCTGTGAGAACGGGGGTAACCCTTTTGCTTCTAAAAGCGGATTGGACATACCAACTCCTTTATATTCGGCGGGATTTTATTGTTAATTTCTAAAATATGGGGGTAATCGATGCGTAAATCAACCGTTAACTATTTCCCTCAAATTACTTTAATTAATTGGTTTAACCAATAAATCAATTTACTAATAACCATATGACCTGCCGAACAGTTCTCGTTATACTCAGGATATCTAAAACCAACTCAATAATCGGGAGAAAACCCCATGACACAGTCAGTCCATGAGTATGACTATTTATGTATTGGTGCAGGAAGCGGCGGTATTGCTTCAGCCAACCGGGCCGCAATGTATGGTCAAAAAGTCGGAATCATCGAAGCCAATGAAGTGGGCGGTACCTGTGTCAACGTCGGTTGTGTGCCTAAAAAAGTAATGTGGTTTGGCTCTCAAATTGCCGAAGCAATTACCAAATACGGCACAGATTATGGTTTTGATGCAACCTTAAACAAATTTGATTGGTCCACCTTGGTTAAAAATCGCCAAGCTTACATTGACCGTATTCATGGCTCGTACCAACGCGGTTTTAACAACAATGGTGTTGAGCGCATCAATGGCTTTGCAAAGTTTGTTGATGAACACACACTGGATGTGAACGGTGAGCCGTACCGCGCTAAACATATCCTCATCGCAACTGGTGGACGGCCACAACTACCGAACGTACCGGGTGTCGAGTACGGCATTACCTCTGATGGTTTCTTTGCCCTCAATGAACAGCCAAAACGCGTAGCTGTCGTCGGTGCCGGTTACATTGCGGTAGAACTTGCCGGGGTTTTGCATGGTCTGGGCAGTGAAGTCCATCTGGCGGTACGTAAACACGCACCACTGCGTAGTTTTGAGCCAATGCTTTATGAAACACTCGTTGAGATCATGAGTGAAGATGGCCCAACATTACACACCCACAGCATTCCAGAAAAACTGGAAAAACAATCTGATGGCAGCCTGACATTAAGCTTTGAAAACGGTAACAGCTTAAATGTTGACTGTGTTATCTGGGCGATTGGCCGCGAACCCAATACCGACAAACTAAACCTTGAAGCCGCTGGTGTTCAAACAGATGGCCGTGGATTTATCACTGTCGATGAGTACTCAAACACGGCAACGGATGGTATTTACGCCCTTGGCGATGTCATTGGCAAAATCGAGCTGACACCGGTTGCGGTAAAAGCGGGGCGATTATTAAGTGAGCGGCTGTTTAACAACAAACCGACGGCGAAAATGGACTATGACCTAGTTCCAACCGTAGTCTTCAGTCATCCAACAATTGGCACTATCGGTTTAAGTGAGCCCAAAGCTAAAGAGCTTTACGGTGATGACAATGTAAAAGTCTACACCTCAAGCTTTGCTGCAATGTACACGGCCGTTACCAGCCATCGTCAAGCCACTAAAATGAAACTGGTTTGTGTCGGTGAAGATGAAAAAGTCGTTGGCCTGCATGGCATTGGCTTAGGGATGGATGAAATTCTGCAAGGCTTTGGCGTTGCGATGAAAATGGGTGCAACCAAAGCAGACTTTGATAGCTGTGTGGCCATTCACCCAACCAGCGCCGAAGAGTTTGTGACCATGCGCTAGGCTCTCACTAAAGCATACTCCGGTAGCCACTCGTGCTGCCGGATTTTCCAATACAAGCAAAAAATTCTTAGTGAGAAGAAAAGTTAAAATAATGAAAGTACAATTGTGGTACTAACTAATGCCTTTCCGACTGCACAACAGCTCACATAATATAAATAAAATTGTTTCACAAGATAGTTAATCTATGCTTAATTATTATGGTATCTTCAAACAAAAAGCGACAGATATTTTGTTGAAAGCACAACTGAACTATGTATAATTTGCGCGATTTTCCCAAGGTAAATTACAATGAAAATTATTGACATAGCAGAGCCTAAAGCTCGTCCTGTTAAAAAGGCCAGCAATAACTCCAATACTCTTAGTAAAGCTACTGTCTCTTCGATTCATCAGAAGAAAAAAATGATCGCCTTCGAAAATGCAAAGAAAAACCTAAAGGTAGCTGCAAGCAAGCTTGATTGGTAGCGTCCCTATATCCGATAATATATTCCTATATGCATCGTCTATAGGGATATATATGCCAGCTCAAACTGTTAAAAATTTATCTCCTTCGCAACCCTCTTCAGCCGCTAACAGCAGCTATAAAAATTCTCTTGAAGCAATACGCTCCAGACATTCCCAAGAACTTGTAATCGGTTTATGTGGAGCAGTTGGCTCAGGAGTTAAACGGCTCAAAGATGCAGTAATTACTGAGCTAAAAACAGCTAATTATCATGTAGAACACATTAGACTAAGTGAACTAATTGCAGCTACACAACCGAATCCAGAATCGGTGCGGAGTTTAAGTGGCTTTACTCGCTACACTACCCTACAAGACTTAGGGGATGAGCTACGGAAGAAACATTCAAATATTATTGTGGCAGAGATGGCAATTCGCCGAATCCACCTAATCAGAAATGCCATGTTTGGAAATGGTAACGATGATGGAAACGCCGTAAAAATCACAAAAAAAGTCGCTTATGTCATTGATCAAATTAAGCACCATGATGAAGTAGCTCTGTTCCAAGAAGTCTACAGAAAAAATTTCTATCTCATTGGCCTTCTAAGGACAAAATCCCAAAGACAACAAAACCTCAAGGAAGAAGGAATTACAGACAGTGTTGAAGCAACAAAGCTCATAGAAAGGGATAGAAATAGTAATGACAAATTCGGTCAACATGTGGAAAAAGCTATCCAAATGTCAGATTACTTCATCAGAAATCTTGATGACACGACTGAGCTTAGCTCATCGATAAAAAGATTCATCAATCTAATCCATGGGGTAGGTAACTACACACCAACTAGAGATGAAAGGGGAATTTACTCAGCGCATTCAGCATCACTTTCTTCGGCGTGCTTATCTAGACAAGTGGGTGCAGCTATAATGGATGGAAAAGGTAATATCATCGCCACTGGCTGCAATGATGTTCCTCAATTTGGAGGAGGGCTTTACGATCATGAAAGCAAAAAAGATCAGCGTTGTTATAACAAATCAGGATGTCAAAACGATAAACATAAGTTACAACTGAAAAATCAAATACAACATATTCTTGCTGATGAAGGGGTTCCCGAGCCAGAAAGAATTGCTAATATTATTTTCAACAATTCAAAAGCGAAATCGCTCATTGAATACTCCAGAGCAATACATGCTGAAATGGATGCAATTATCTCTCTAGCCCGCAATAGTGGCGCTAACTCTATGGGGAAAACACTATATTGTACCACTGAATCGCCACTGATTTCCTAGACACCTTTTAGTTAGATAAACTAGCTAAAAAAAGAGGTGTCCATGAGCCATAA
>NZ_JBEQCS010000018.1:0-96201 GCF_046054195.1 Celerinatantimonas sediminis | reverse complement strand
GCGCTTTTTTCAATAAATTTAAAACTTTTTCAAAAACACAGCATTCGCACACCTTAGCCACAGTTTTATCCACAAAAATACTGTTTTTGCCTACTTAGCTAAAATCAATTTAGCTGCAGCGCTTAAATCATCCACAATAGATTCGGCTAATTCTTTGGCTTGCTCAGTTACTTCTTTTCCACTTTTTACTAAAATCCGATGAGCAATTTCAGCACGTTTAGCACCGAGCAGGTCAGATGCTTTATCTCCAATCATCCAAGAATTGGCTAAATCGATATCAAGCTCATTCGCTGCTTGCAAAAACATTCCAGGCTCAGGTTTGCGACAATCACAGACTTGTCGATAATCTCCTTGCCCAAAATCGGGGTGATGCGGGCAATAATAGATGCCATCGAGAGTCACCCCACGATCAACTAACGACCAGTCCATCCACTCGGTTAAAGCTAAGAAGTCGTCTTCACTAAAGTAGCCTCGTGCAATACCAGACTGATTGGTAACAACGACTAACAGCCAGCCTTTTTGCTTAAGCGCTTGCATTGCTTCAATACTGCCATCAATGAAATGAAAATCATCGACACTGCAGACATAATCGCCGTCTTGATTAATCACGCCATCACGGTCTAAAAAAATAGCGGGTTGTTTTGCCATGCTTGGTCTCATTATAAAGAAGAGAAAATATAAATTAATTGGGGCTTAGTTTAACTGATCTCTATAGCTTTAGCAGTCCGATTCTGAGGGCTTTGAAACTATTGCGTAAATTAGTGAATTCAAGCAGACTGAATAAAACTAATACGAGCATATTTATCTACCCGTGAAGAAGGCCCGGAGCAAATCGATGCAATACCATAAAATTCCACATAGTAGTCTTGAAGTCAGTAAAATTTGTCTGGGTACGATGACCTGGGGTAAACAAAACAGTGAAAGTGAAGCTCATCAGCAGCTCGATTATGCCCTTTCACAAGGGATTAATTTCATTGATACAGCTGAGATGTATCCTGTTCCACCCGAGAGTGAGACACAAGGATTAACTGAACAATATATAGGTACTTGGCTGGCTAAAACCGGGAACCGAGAAAAAGTTGTTTTAGCATCTAAAGTAGCTGGTCCAAATCGAACCAATCATATTCGTGAGAATATGCATCTCGATCGTCGCAATATCCGCGAGGCGATTCATAGCTCACTTGAGCGTTTACAAACTGATTATCTCGATTTGTACCAACTACACTGGCCAGATCGTAATGCTAATTTCTTTGGTAAGTTAGGCTATAAAGTTGATAAAGACGAAAGCTACACGCCGATCATTGAAACATTGGAAGTGTTAGGTGAGTTAGTTAAAGAAGGAAAAATTCGCTATATCGGTGTTTCCAATGAAACGGCATGGGGAGTGAGTCAATATCTGCGTCTTGCGGAGAAGCATGAATTACCACGGATTATCACCATCCAAAACCCTTATAACTTGCTTAATCGCAGTTTTGAAACAGCTTTGGCTGAGTTTTCACACCGAGAAGGGGTTGAGCTATTGGCTTATTCACCGCTAGCATTTGGCATGCTCAGCGGCAAATATTTAAACGATCAGTGGCCGCAAGATGGCCGTCTAACTTTGTTTAAACGCTTTTCTCGCTATCTTAACCCTCAAGGCAAAGCTGCTACTCAAGCCTATTGTGAGCTAGCCGATAAGCATGGCCTTGCACCATCACAGATGGCACTGGCTTATGTGAATTCTCGCTCGTTTGTCGCAGCGAACATCATTGGGGCAACTACAATGGAACAGCTACAAAGTAATATTGCCAGCTTTGAACTTGAATTAGATGACGAGGTCCTAGAACAAATTGAGGCAATTCATCGTCAGTTCACCTACCCTTGCCCTTAAGTAATTGAGTACGGGTAGTCTGGCTGCCCGTACTTTGAGGAATGTATGAAAAAAGCATTATTCATTCGCAGCGCACTTATCGCTGCGACTTTTGTTTTATCAGCTTGTAGCAGCCAAGATTATCAAGTTAAGAGTAATCTCGCCCCACACACGATTAAAGAATACTTTAAAACCTCTGGCATCAAAGTCATGAGCCCTCAGCAACTACTGACTCATAACTATAAAGTTATCGGCACCATTGAAGGCGATAGCTGCCAAGAACAAAGCAATCAGCCACCAGCAGATATTGCTCACGCCAAAGTTGATATTTTAAATAAAGCGGCCAATCGCCATGCAGATGCAGTTGTATTTGCTCGCTGCGTAAGTTTCCCAGCAGATAACGTCTGCCTGAGTTCGGTAAGCTGTTACGCCAAAGCTGTTAAATTGCTGGATAAATAATATGAGCCATTTGATTGAACCCATCGGCTATATTCAATCACCTTATAAAGAGAAATTTGCCGTACCTCGCCAACCAGGACTAGTAACTCAAGCTCAAACACGATTAGTTCTAAGTGGCGATTATGACTCAGCTGATATTGTTGCGGGGTTAGAGGAATTTAGCCATGTCTGGCTGATTTTCGGTTTTCATCAAAATTTTGCAGCGGGCTGGCAAAATAAAATTCGCCCTCCCCGTTTAGGCGGTAATAAAAAAGTTGGCGTATTTGCTAGCCGCTCGACCTTTCGTCCCAACGGGATGGGGTTATCTGTTTTGCCCTTAAGCACCATTGAATACCAACCGAGTACAACGTTAGTTTTATCTGGTGGGGATTTAGTCGATGGCACGCCAGTTTATGATATCAAACCCTATGTTGGCTATGCCGATGCTATTTTTGATGCTAAAAGTGGTTATGCCCAGCAAGCCCCACAAGCGCCGCTGCATGTAACATGGGCTTTCAAGCCCGAGATCATAGCCGATGAACGCCAACTTATCGAACAAGTGCTAGCCCAAGATCCTCGCCCCAGTTATCGCCGAGCCAAACCAGATAACCACCATTATGGCGTTAAACTATTAAGTTATAATATTCGCTTTGTGATTGAGAATGACCAATGTCTGATCACCGAACTGACTCCACTTTAGATTATACAAACCAGCATAAACAGCGCTTAAGCTGGATGCCATGGTTATATTACCGGCTAAAACCGCGCCACTTAAGTTGGGCCAAACCATGGCAAGAGCAGATACAAACACAATTATGCCAGATGGAAACAGTGCAAATTGGTAAAGAGTGTTTTATAGCACCACAAGCCCAACTGTTTGCCGAACCGGGGCGGGATATCACAATTGGCGACCAGTCGTTTATCGCAGCAGAAAGCTTTATTCATGGCCCGATAACCATTGGTAATGAAGTTGCGATTAACCATCGTTGCAGCCTTGATGGCGGAACCGCTGGCATTGACATAGGCAATCGAACTCGCATTGCCAATTCAGTTCAAATTTTTGCTTTTAACCACGGTATGCACCCAGACCAAAGCATTTATCAGCAGAATACCAGTTCTAAAGGCGTTAAAATTGGTGAAGATGTCTGGATTGGCGCGGGGGTTGGCATTGTCGATGGGGTAACCATTGGGAGCCATGCAGTGGTTGGGATGCATTCGGTAGTAACAAGAAATATACCGAGCTGGGCAATCGTTGCTGGAAATCCCGCAAAAATTATCGGTGATCGACGCGACAAATCCTGACAGCTTGCAAGCCGCCTGATAAAATCAGGCATCTTTGGTTACTTATTTATGTAAAAGGACAACCATGCGTTCTAGCAAATATTTGCTCTCAACTTTAAAAGAGGATCCCAGCAACGCTGAGATAGTCTCACATCAGCTCATGTTGCGTTCTGGCATGATCCGTAAATTGGCCTCTGGCTTGTATACCTGGTTACCGACAGGCTTGCGCGTTTTGCATAAAATTGAGCAGGTTGTTCACGAAGAAATGCAGCGAGCTGGCGCGATTGAAATCAGTATGCCAGTCGTTCAACCGGGTGATTTATGGCAAGAATCAGGCCGTTGGGAAAAATATGGTCCGGAATTGCTGCGCATCAAAGACCGCCACAGTCGCGATTTTGTATTAGGCCCAACTCATGAAGAAGTGGTCACAGAGCTGGTTCGCAAAGAAATTAGCAGCTATAAACAACTGCCATTAAACCTCTATCAAATTCAAACTAAATTCCGTGATGAAGTTCGCCCTCGTTTTGGGGTGATGCGCTCACGCGAATTTATTATGAAAGATGCCTATTCTTTTCATTTAAGCGATGAATCCTTAGATGAAACGTATCAGGTTATGTTCAAAGCATACTGCCGTATTTTTGAGCGCTTGGGCTTAGAGTTTCGTCCAGTACTGGCGGATAACGGCAGTATCGGAGGTAACGCATCGCATGAATTTCATGTATTAGCTCAATCAGGCGAAGACGATATCGTCTTTTCTGATGGCAGCGACTATGCCGCTAATATGGAAAAAGCAGAAGCATTAGCACCAGCTGGGGAGCTAAAAGCGCCAACTGAGCAAATGCAGTTAGTCGAAACCCCAAATGCCAAAACCATTGAAGAGTTAGTCGAACAGTTTAATCTGCCAATTGAAAAAACGGTCAAAACATTGGTTGTTGTTGCAGCAGAAGAAGCCGACTGTGAACTGGTTGCGCTGATGGTTCGAGGCGATCACACACTTAATGAAATTAAAGCTGAGCATCAGCCATTAGTTGCTGCGCCTTTACAATTTGCCAGCGAAGAGCAAATTCGTCAGGTGATTGGTGCAGGCCCTGGTTCACTCGGTCCGGTGAATTTGCCGATTCCAGTTATTGTTGATCGAAGTGTAGCTAAAATGAGTGACTTTGGCGCCGGCGCTAACATTGATGGCAAACACTACTTTGGGATCAACTGGGAGCGCGATCTACCGCTGCCTGAAGTGGCTGACCTTCGCAATGTCGTTGCAGGCGACCCAAGCCCATGTGGTCACGGTCATTTGCAAATTAAACGTGGCATTGAAGTTGGCCATATCTTCCAATTAGGTGATGTCTACTCTAAAGCGATGAATGCAACCGTGCTCAATGAACAGGGCAAAAGTCAGGTTCTAAGCATGGGCTGTTATGGTATTGGTGTTACACGTATTGTGGCTGCTGCTATCGAGCAGAACCATGATGATCGCGGTATTATCTGGCCAGAATCTCTCGCGCCATTTAAATTAATCATCATTCCAATGAACATGCATAAATCACATCGCGTTCAGGAAGTGGCTGAACAGTTGTATCAACAGGCACTTGATGCGGGAATTGAAGTCCTATTTGATGATCGCAAAGAACGTCCTGGGGTGATGTTTGCCGACGCAGAACTGATTGGTATTCCTCATGCTCTGGTCATTGGTGAGCGAAGCCTGGATAAAGGCGTTGTTGAATATAAATCTCGACGCAGTGGTGACAAAGTTGAAATTGCCATCGAAGATGCAATTTCCCACATTCAATCGCTTTAATCGTAACTGATTGCCCAAACAAACCAGGCTTCGGCCTGGTTTTTCTTTTTCTGTCTCTGAGTATGGTCCAGATCATGCATTCTAGTGTTCGATCTTATTTATGAGTGCGTTTCGATGGAAGAAAAAGTTCAGGCGACACTTCAAAGCGACCCGTTACAAAATTGGAAAATGCGTCAGCCGTTAATTTGGCGACCTTCTAATAATCTGAGTGCAGATAAGCAACTACGGATTATTGAGCATTTGCAGCAATCGGTGAATTTACCAGATCTATTTGGTCAGTTTACACAAATATTAGCTACGTTTGTTAATCTTCACTCAGCCACATTTATCAGTGATGGCAACCACTTACATGTGAGTGTCAATGATAACGACGAGGGTGTCTATCACCATGAAGTAAAATTAAATAATAGCGCTTCAGGGAAACTATTATTTTGCTCTAGCCACCCATGGCAGGTAAGTGAAATCAGTCTTCTTAAGCGTTTTTGTCGATTACTTCAAATCGTCTTACCACAAATAGAGCATATTGCTAAATTGCAGTACCAGCTTAGCCATGATCATCTAACTGGTATTAAAAATCGTCAGGATTTTGACGAGAATCTATCACAGATGATTGCTCAGAACACCAGAATTGCCACAGGCTTACAACTGCTATTGTGCGATGTAAACCACTTCAAACAAATCAATGACCAACATGGCCATCTGACTGGCGATCGCATCTTACGATTCGTCGCGCAAACTCTTTCAAGTGCTTGTCGCGAAACCGACCATGTCTCTCGCTATGGCGGAGATGAATTTGCAATTATTCTTTGTCCAGCACAACCTAACTCCGCTTCGAGCGTGATTAATCGCATAAATAGCCAGCTATCAGAGCGTCTAGTCGAGCGAAACCTTGAACTATCGATTAGTTGCGGATGGGCCACTTGGCATCCCGGGATGCTCTCTCAAGATCTTATTGAGGCGGCTGATCAAGCGATGTATCGGCATAAAATTGCCAGACCAATTGCCACCCTTGCCGCTCTGGGACTATAAAGCGTTCATCAATTAATCGATCAGCTAGTGCCACTAGCTGATCGTTATAGAAAATAAGCGGCACGCAATCTCGAAGCCAAGGAGCAAACTGTAACTCTTGCAATAGCTTCTTAAGAGTACGGCTCCCCCCTCGCCCAGCTGGGCGCATTTTCAAATTGCCAACTTCATGACGAAAACGAACGCTGACCTGTTCATCATCTAAAGGCTCTCGCAATCGACCTTTTGGCGCAACAGATAATGACATCTGCGGCCAGCGTATTGGAGTGAATGGAGCTTGCCATATTTTCGATTCAGGTTGCGAAAAAACCGTATCGTCAAACCACTGCCAGTAGTGCTGATAACGACGAACCACACCCGCGCATATTGCAATCTCAGGTGTACTATCCTCACCAGATGAAAGTTGTTGAATAAATTGGGCTAACGCATCCTGAGATGGATAACACCCCGAGCATTGCTTTAGCCAAAACCGCAAGACATTGATCTGACGAATATCTGACAGCTCGAGTACTTTTTCACTTAAACGCGCATTGGCATCACTAAGACTGGCCAAATCTATTTGGGCTAACTCGTCGTTTAATTGTTGGGCTTGCCAAATCCATTGGCTACTTTTTTCAACCTGCTGATTAAACTGTGGCCAGCGCTCATTGAGTACTGGTAACACCTCATGACGAATAAAGTTTCGCTCATAGCGCGTATCATCATTGCTGTCATCATGAATGTGTTCTAACTGGTAACTATCAGCATAAGTTTCTATTTGTGCTCGGCTAAAATGCAAAAGTGGTCGAATCAACGCCGTTTTTCCCAACGCACGAAATTGCCCCATCGCACTTAAACCAGCTAAACCACTGCCGCGATTTAAACCTAAAAAGAACGTCTCTACCTGATCGTTTTGATGGTGAGCACAAACAATTACATAGCCTTGCTGAGTGTATCGCTCAAAAACTTGATAGCGGCCGATACGAGCCTGCTCTTCAATGCTCAATCGAGGCCCTGTTGGCACATGAATATATTCAACAGCCAATGGAATATGCCAATGTTCACACAAATTTTGGCAAAAAGCGGCCCATGCATCTGCCTTTGGGTTTAAACCATGATGAACATGCACAGCATGAATCTGAAGACTTGGATAGAGCTGACGAGACTGCCATAAAAGATGAACAAGCACGACCGAATCAACGCCACCGCTTAATGCAACCATCAATGGCTGTGATTGACTTTGGCAATGTGCTAATTCAGTGAGAAAAGATGAAACGTCTAAGCTTGGAATTTCTGCCATAACCTGTAATTTTAAGTAAAAAAGCAGTCAGAATTAAAATGAGTATACCAATAAACAGAAAAACCCCGCAGTGGCGGGGTTTTTAACTTCGATGAGCAATTAACAGTAACCAAAGCTCATTAATCGTTTATAACGTGCTTCAAGCAGTTTTTCGACAGGAAGCTGCTGCAAACTAGTTAAATCATTGAGCAATTTTTCTTTGAGTCGCGCTGCAATTTTATCGATATCTCGATGCGCACCGCCTAATGGCTCTTCAATAACGCCATCAATCAGTTCCAGCTCTTTTAAGCGACTAGCAGTAATTCCCATGGCTTCAGCAGCAACAGGTGCTTTGTCTGCACTTTTCCATAAAATTGAAGCACATCCTTCTGGAGAGATCACTGAATAGGTGCTGTATTGCAACATATTGACTCGGTCACCTACCCCAATCGCTAATGCTCCACCAGAACCACCTTCACCGATCACAGTGCAGACCGTTGGGACTTTAAGCTCTGACATTGCCATAAGATTGTGAGCAATGGCTTCACTTTGGCCGCGCTCTTCAGCGCCAACACCAGGATAAGCTCCCGGAGTATCAATAAAGGTGAAAATAGGCATCTTAAAGCGCTCAGCCATCTGCATTAAACGCAGAGCTTTGCGATAACCTTCAGGCCGCGGCATCCCAAAATTACGCTTAATTTTCTCTTTGGTTTCTCGACCTTTCTGATGACCAATAATCATCACTGGCTGCTCATTTAATCGAGCGATCCCACCGACGATTGCTTTATCATCGGCATAAGCTCTATCGCCACAAAGCTCATCAAAATCAGTGAAAATACGCTCAATATAATCAAACGTATAAGGACGCATTGGATGACGAGCTAACTGCGAAATCTGCCAAGCACTCAAATCACTAAATATTTTGCGAGTCAGATCTAACTGTTTTTTCTCTAACTGAGCAATTTCTTCAGCCAAGTCGACATTCATGTCGGACTCACTGTTCACCAGTCGAAGCTCTTCAATTTGGGCCTGCAGCTCAGCTACTGGCTGTTCAAAATCTAGAAAATTTAAACTCATAATCTCTTTACTGTCAGTTATATGCTAGTGAAACCTGTTGATGGCCTAACAAAGAAGATAACCCCTCAATTAGATCATCCGTTGGAGTAACTCGCCAATCAGTCCCTAACTGGTAAGTCCCTTGTTCATGTTCACCGATATAGTGAATTGTAACCGGACATGTCCCATTGCGATAGGGTTCAACCCGCTCAATAAAGTTTTGCCAGAATGACTCATTGGTCTGTTGTTTTTGTAAAACTAAATCCAAACGGTTTGCCCAACGCTCGCGCGCCTGGCTAATATCCATCACCTCGCGGGCTGTCATTTTAAGACCTCCGGAGAAATCGTCAAAACTAACCTGCCCTTGGACAACTAAAATCCGATCTTTTTCAATTAAATCTTGGTATTGTTCAAATGCTTCAGAAAACAGCATGACATCTAAGCGACCACTTCTGTCATCCAGCTGTAGAATTCCCATTTTAGACCCGCGTTTAGTAATCATGACGCGAGTGGAAATAACTAATCCAGCGGCTGTAGTCGTCACATCACGGTTGGTTGGCCTAAGTTCTGCCAATCGTCCTGAAACAAATTTTTTCAATTCTGGTAAATAATGGTTAATTGGATGACCTGTGAGGTACAACCCCAAGGTTTCTTTTTCACCCTCTAACCATATTTTGTCGCTCCAACGCGCAACCTCAACAAATTGCGGACGACTCACGTCAGCTTCGAGCATTAGCTCACCAAATAGGTCACTTTGACCAAAGGCTTGAG
This sequence comes from Celerinatantimonas sediminis, assembly GCF_046054195.1. Classification (NCBI taxonomy): domain Bacteria; kingdom Pseudomonadati; phylum Pseudomonadota; class Gammaproteobacteria; family Celerinatantimonadaceae; genus Celerinatantimonas; species Celerinatantimonas sediminis. Next base: position 86,727 of record NZ_JBEQCS010000018.1, on the reverse strand, counting down.
CACTGGCTTGCTGACTTGCCGCTTTAATAGCAACCTCTAAGGTAGCCATCAAAGTAGCTCGATGGGGTCCGAGCTTATCCATTGCGCCTGCAAGGATCAACTTTTCCATCACTCTTTTGTTAATTTTTTTCAGATCAACTCTGCAACAAAAATCAAACAAGTCACGAAATGGACCATCGGCTCGTGCCTGAATAATCGTTTCAATCGGCCCCTCACCGACACCTTTAATCGCTCCGATACCATAAACAATCTGGTTTTCATCATTGACCGAGAAACGATAGACACCACTGTTCACATCGGGTGGAATAATTGTTAACCCAAGGTTAGAACATTCATCAACCAACGTCACAATTTTATCGGTGTTATCCATATCCGCAGACATCACCGCAGCCATGAAAAACGCTGGATAATGGACTTTCATCCACAGCGTCTGATAAGAAACTAATGCATATGCAGCTGAGTGAGATTTGTTGAACCCATAACCGGCAAATTTTTCGACCAAGTCGAAAATTTTCATGGACAGTTCACCATCAACGCCGTTGTCAATTGCCCCTTTTTCAAACACAGCACGCTGCTTGGCCATCTCTTCGGCTTTCTTTTTACCCATGGCTCGACGCAATAAGTCCGCGCCACCCAGAGTATAGCCAGCAAGCACCTGGGCAATCTGCATCACCTGTTCTTGATACAAGATGATCCCATAGGTCGGATCCAATATCGGCTTGAGGCTTTCGTGCTGCCAAGTTGCATCTGGATATGATACTTCTTCACGGCCGTGTTTACGTTCAATGAAGTTATCAACCATCCCCGATTGCAATGGCCCCGGACGGAACAGTGCCACCAGAGCAATCATATCTTCAAAACAGTCAGGCTGCAGCCGCTTAATTAAGTCTTTCATCCCTCGTGATTCAAGCTGAAAGACAGCGGTTGTTTTATAAGCCTTTAACACTTCAAATGATTTAGGATCATCAAGTGGAATGGATGATATATCAATAGGGTCGCGACCACGCTTAAGCAATTTTTCATTGGCCATATCCACGGCCCACTGAATAATCGTTAAGGTCCTAAGTCCCAAGAAGTCAAACTTCACCAGACCCGCATATTCCACATCACTTTTATCAAATTGAGTCACCGGATGGTGACCTTCTTCATCACAATAAAGCGGTGCAAAATCGGTAATAGTCGTTGGCGAAATCACCACCCCACCGGCATGTTTGCCGGCGTTACGAACCACACCTTCGAGGATGCGAGCCATGTCAATCAGCTCTCTGACCTCTTCATCTTGATCGTAGATCTCACCGAGGCGCGGTTCAGCATCAAACGCTTTAGCCAGTGTCATGCCCGGATCAGGGGGGATCAGTTTGGAAATTCTATCGACGAATCCATATGGATGACCCAGTACACGGCCCACATCACGCACAACCGCTTTGGCAGCCATGGTACCGAAGGTAATAATCTGGGATACCGCATCATGGCCGTACAAATCCCCGACATGTTCAATCACTTCATCGCGGCGATCCATACAAAAATCAACGTCAAAATCGGGCATTGAGACACGTTCTGGGTTCAAAAACCGTTCGAACAGTAAGTCAAAAGCAAGCGGGTCTAAGTCGGTAATTTTAAGCGAAAAAGCCACCAGCGAACCAGCACCAGAACCACGTCCTGGGCCGACGGGAATTTTGTGATCCTTACTCCATTGGATGAATTCCATCACAATGAGGAAGTAGCCAGGGAAGCCCATCTGCAAAATAACGTCGAGTTCTCGCTGCAAACGTGCATCATATTTATCACGTTTTTGAGCTCGAACTTGCTCATCGGGGAATAAAAACTTAAGTCGCTCTTCTAAGCCTTTCCATGCTTTTTCAGTAAAATAAGAATCAATTTCTTGCCCACCGGTTGGAAATTCCGGTAAGAAATAGGTACCAAGGCGAATCGTGACGTTGCAGCGTTTGGCAATGGCCACCGTATTTTCCAGCGCTTCTGGAATATCAGCAAACAGCTCGCACATTTGCTCTTCAGAGCGCAGAAACTGCTCACGACTATAATGTTTGGGGCGATTACGATCGGCTAAGGTATAACCATCGTGAATCGCAACTCGAATCTCGTGCGCTTCAAACTCATCCTCTTTTAAAAACATCACTTCATTGGTTGCCACAACTGGAAACTGGTATTCAGTAGCCAGTTCAACAGCCATATGCAGATATGTTTCTTCATCAGGACGGTGAGTTCGAATCAACTCAAGATAGTAATGATCGTTAAAATACTGACGATAAAAGTCAGCAATTTCTTCAACCATTGCCCGATTTCCTTTGAGCAAGGCGCGGCCAATATCCCCTTCTCGCCCACCAGAGAGAATAATAATCCCCTCTTGATGTTCAACAAGCCAATCCCGTTCAATCACCGGACGCCCTTGCACATGCCCCCGAAGATAGGCTTTGGAGATGAGCTGCGTAATATTCTGATAACCGGTATTGTCTTTAGCCAGAATCACCAAGCGGCTTAATTCGTCCCCCAACGGCTCACTGTGCATCCAAAAATCAGCACCAATGACCGGTTTAATTCCTTTATTGTGGGCTTCGCCATAAAATTTAACGACACCACAAAAATTGGTCTGGTCGGTGAGAGCCATCGCCGGCATTTGCAGCTCGGCTACTGCACCAACGATAGGTTTGACTTTCTTTAAGCCATCGACCATCGAATAATCGCTATGAATTCTTAGATGGATAAACCGTGGTTCAACACTCATGGTGATTCGCCTCCATCAATTCAATAACTCGGGCTACAGGCTTAAAACTGCGTCGATACTGAGCAATTGGACCATATTTTTCTAACAATTCTAAATGAGCTTTGGTTGGATAACCTTTATGTTTGGCAAACTGATATTGCGGATATAAAGCATCCAGTTCAACCATCTCTTGATCGCGAGTCACTTTTGCTAGAATCGAGGCTGCGCTGATCTCGGCAACTAAACCATCCCCTTTGATAACCGCTAAACTAGCACAAGCAAATTGTGGGGTTCGATTGCCATCAACGAGTACAAAATCAGGTGATAGTGATAAACCTGCCACGGCTCGCTGCATTGCCAACATGGTGGCATGCAAAATATTTAATTCATCGATCTCTTGTGGGCTGGCCCGGCCAATTGCATACGAGAGCGCGTTTTCTTTAATCTGGCCAAATAGTGATAAGCGCTTTTTTTCTGATAATTTTTTCGAATCATTCAAACCTGAAATAGGCTTAGTTGGGTCTAAAATAACAGCGGCTGTGACCACATCACCAACCAACGGGCCACGCCCAACCTCATCGACACCAGCAAAACATTGAAAGCCTTCAGGATAGATAAATGTCATGATTCAATTACTCGCTTAATTGCCAGCGCAGCTTTATGGTCTGCCTGACAACGAATTTGTTCATGTAACTGGCGAAACTTACCTTGCAGAGCACGTTGATCTTCAACCAATAAGGGAAACAAGGCATCGCTGAGTGTGTCAGCGTTACAGTCATCTTGAATGCACTCTTTGACTAACGCTTCACCAGCAAGCAGATTGGGCAGAGAAATATAATCGGTTTTTACCAACCGTTTTGCAATCCAGTAGGTAAATGGTTTTAATTTATAGCCCACAACCATAGGCCGATTTACCAACATAGCTTCTAAAGCTGCTGTGCCAGATGCTAATAAAATAGCATCACTGGCTGCCATCACTTCTCGCGCTTTGCCATCAACAATATGAACGGGAACATTCACTTGCATAGACTGCAGTAATGCTTCAAATTGCACTCTACGAGTGGCGCTGACCATTGGCACAACCACTTCTAAAGAATCAATCTTAGCACTAAGCTTGTTTACGGTTTCAAGAAATGGAACGCTAAGCAACTCAATTTCTGCTTTGCGACTGCCCGGCAAAAGAGCTAACAATGGTCCTTTAGGATGAATTTCCAATGTTTGGCGAGCAGGCCCTTTGGCAACATCTAAGTCAATGGCATCTGCCATTGTATGGCCGACAAACTCACAAGGAACATCAAAGCGCTCGTAAAAAGCTTTCTCAAATGGCAAAAAGGCCAATAACAAATCACATGCACGTTTGATTTTAAAGACTCGTTTTTGTTTCCAAGCCCAAACGGAAGGACTGACGTAATGAACTGTTTTAATACCTGATGCATGCAGTTTTTCTTCGACGCCAAGGTTAAAGTCAGGGGCATCGATACCAATAAAAACATCCGGTTTAAGTTCTCGAAGTCGTTTTAGCAGCTGTCGGCGAACTTTTAAAATACGGGGCAATTTTTCTAAGACTTCAACAATGCCCATGACAGCAAGCTCATCCATTTCAAAGAATGCTTCACAGCCAAGTGCTTGCATTTGAGGACCAGCAATACCGCAGAAATGCGCATCAGGGTAGATGTTCTTAAGCTCTTTAATTAATCCGGCACCTAAAATATCGCCGGAGACTTCTCCGGCGACAAGGGCAATGGTTAAAGGACGCGAAGCGGGTTTAGCCATTACCGGATAATACCTCGACCATGATTACTTAAAAAGTCGACGAACAATTTCACTTCAGGAAACTCATCGCTCATGGTTTGCATCTGCTCTATCGCTTCTTCAACCGTGTGGCCTTCGCGATAGAGGATTTTATAAGCGCGGCGTAACGCTCGAATCGCTTCATTACTAAAACCGCGGCGACGCAACCCTTCACTGTTAATCGTAACGGGACGAGCATAGTTCCCCACAGCCATGACATACGGCGGAACATCTCGGTTCAGAGCAGCACAACCACCAATAAAGGCATGAGCGCCAACTTTACCAAACTGATGAATTGCCGCTAAGCCACCGAAAATAACATAATCACCGATAGTAACGTGACCTGCTAGTGTCGCGTTATTAGCAAAAATACAGTTATCACCAATGACACAGTCATGAGCAACATGAGCATTAATCATAAATAGATTATGGCTGCCCACTTGAGTCAGGCCTTTATCCTGAATCGTTCCACGGTGCATTGTCACACTTTCGCGAATGGTATTATCATCACCGATGACTAATTCAGTATCTTCACCTCGATATTTAAGGTCCTGACACGCCTCTCCAATAGAAGCGAACTGATAAATGCGATTGTTACGGCCGATGGTTGTGCGACCTTTTATGACCACATGCGAGCCAATCCAGCTATTTTCTCCAATGGTTACATCACCTTCAACCACGCTATAAGCACCGATCTGTACACCTGCTTTCACAGTGACATCGCTACCAATGAGGGCTGTAGGGTGAATCATTGCAGTTGAATCGATCATTTATACTCTCTTCGGGCACACATAATATCGGCTGCACACACAAGCTCACCATCTACTTTTGCCACAGCTTTAAATTTACCTACACCACGCATATCGCGCAGATACTCAACTTCAAAATGAATCACATCACCAGGACCAACTGGACGTTTAAAACGTGCTTTATCAATCCCTGCAAAATAATAAAGCTCATTTTGCCGAGGTTTGCCAGCCGATTTAAAAGCTAAAATACCAGTAACCTGAGCCATTGCTTCTAATAATAGCACGCCAGGGAAAACTGGGCGCTCAGGGAAGTGCCCCTGAAAGAATGGTTCGTTAAAGGTGACGTTTTTGATCGCATGCATTGATTTGCCTACTTCAAAATCAAGGACACGGTCAACTAATAAAAATGGGTAACGGTGCGGCAATAATTCTAAAATATCGTGAATTTCTAGCCGGTTAAGTTCCTGAGTCAAAATCTTATTTCCTGTTTTTACTTGTTATTATTGGCGTCAAGCTCAGCGAGTTTATGTTCAAGCTCGCGTATACGTTTATGCATTTGGTCGATTTGCATAACCCGGGCTGCTGTTTTACGCCACTCTTTATTCGTCTGGGCTGGGATCCCCGAAGAATAAACCCCCGGTTTATCGATCGGACGCATCACCATTGACATACCAGAGATATGGACTTGGTCACAAATTTCCATGTGACCATTAAAGACACTGGCGCCACCGATGATGCAATATTTACCAACTTTAAGACTACCGGCCATCGTGGTACAACCGGCGATTGCGGTATTTTCGCCGATCTCGACGTTATGAGCAATCTGACATAAGTTATCGATGATAACACCATCGTGAATCACCGTATCTTCAAGCGCACCGCGGTCAATACAAGTTGACGCGCCAATCTCTACTCGGTCACCTAAAATAACGCGACCGGTTTGCGGAATTTTTATCCACTGACCTCGGTCATTGGCATAACCAAAACCATCAGAACCGATAACCGCACCAGATTGAATCAGACACTGGCTGCCAATCTCAACATCATGATAAACACTCACATTTGCCCAGAGCTTAGTCCCAGTACCAATCTGAGTGTTCTCGCCGACAAAACAACCTGCGCCAATTTGCACATCATCAGCAAGCACTGCGCCTGCTTCAATAACCGCGCTAGCGCCAATACTAACGTTTTTCCCAAGAGTCGCTTGCGCACTAATCACGGCTGATGGATGAATTCCATCTGCACTTTTAGGAGTAGAATCCATATATTGAGCTAATCGGGCATAGGCCAGATATGGATCTTTAACAACAATGACTGATCCTTTAGCATACTGCGCATTTTGCTCGGTTAATAAAATAACACCCGCCTGACAACCAGCTAACTGATGCTGATAGCGATTGTCATTTAAAAATGTCGCATCGTTTGGACCGGCTTTGGGTAATGGAGCGATTTTTTCTATTTCAGCTTCTTTTGGCCCATGAAGCTGACCATCGACCCATTGCGCTATCTGCTCTAAAGTTACAGTCATTGTTCCTACTCTTTATTCTTTTCTAGTTTTGTTTACTTACTGCATCAATTACTGCTTTGGAAATATCCATATCAGGTTTTGAGAATGCAGTTGCATCAACTGGAATTACTAAATCCAGATGTTTGCTTTTAGCAATTTTAGCCACAGCACTCTGAATTTTACCAATCAGTTTACGCTGTTCTTTTTCACCGGCTTCACGGCGGTCATCCTGATAATTTTTACGTTTCAACTGAAACTGAGATTGCAGCTCAGCCAATTTACGCTGAAGTTGAGTCTGCTCATCATCACTCATCAGACCTTTGTTTTTCTGCTGTTTCTGATAGAGAGCTTTCATCTGGCTTTCTAAGCCTTGCAGTTCCTTAATTCGACCAGCAAATTCATTCTGCAATTTTTTCATTGCAGCCTCTCTTTGCGGCAAGTTCTGGAAAACTTCATGCATATTAATTGTCGCAATTTTCGTATCTGCCATGGCAGCTGTCGCTGGTGCTAATAATGAAACAGCTAACAGAGCACTTAGAACGAGTTTCTTCACTGGGAACTCCTATCGTTTACTTAAAAAGTTTGACCTAAATTAAATGAGAAAAATTCGGTATCATCACCTGGATATTTTTTAACTGGTTTAGCCAGCGAGAAGACCACAGGGCCAATCGGCGACCACCATTGTACAGAAATCCCAGCTGCAGCACGAATTCGTCCTGGATTTGTATAATCAGCAATTTCATCACAGTTTTTCACACACTGGCGCATCGCCTGTGATGTGTCATATTCTGTGTCCCATACCGAACCGAAATCCAAAAATGCCGTCGTTCGAATTTGGTCAGCATAAGATTCACTTAAAAATGGTGTTGGGAAAATCAACTCGACGCTGCCCACCGCCATTCCGTTACCACCAATGGCACCACCGGGAACATATTCGGTATTACCGTTATTGTCATTGGCATAAATTGCTCGTGGCCCAATCGTATTAGATGAGAAGCCTCGAACAGTTCCCCAACCACCTGCGTAGAAGTTTTCGAAGAACGGTAAGATTTGATCCCCACCATCAACCTGACCATAGCCGTTACCATAACCGACTTTTCCATAGGTTTTCAGTACCCAATGATGGTTATCTGTTAATGGAAAATAGTTATGCGAGTCGATACTGGTTTTAAAATACTGCGTATCAGAACCCGGTACCGCTATCTCAAATGAGAACTGCTGTTTTGAACCATCGGTTGGGAATTTACCGTAGTCTAAAGTATTACGAGTCCAACCTAAATCAACGGTGACATTTTTAAAGTCCAACGAGTTATTGGTATCACTTACATTCGACTTATAAATTCGCCAGAACTGACGAACCTGCTCATAGGGGTCAGCCTGAGAAATTTTGTTAATCTCCCCACCAAGTCCCAATGACAAACGGTTATTTTCATTGATAGGGAAGCCGAGGGTTCCTTTAAGACCGATGGTTTTATTGGTATAACTCACCAAGTTTGCTTTTGAAGCATCAAAGTCTTTGTAGTAGAGACGCTCGCCTAGACTTACACCATCTTTGGTAAAATATGGGTTGGTATGAGATAAGCTAATCTCTTTAGAATAGGTGTTACGCGATGCTTTAATGGCTACGTAATCACCAGTACCCATGAAGTTTTTCTGGCTAATCCCCGCATTTAAGCTGATTTTAGAGGTCGTACCATAACCAATCCCAGCGGTGATTGAGCCAGTTGATTGTTCTTTCACTGCCATATCAACATCGACTTCATCCGGATTACCTGAAACCCGAGTCGTATTGCTATCTACAGATTTAAACAGTCCTAATCGGTTGAGTCGTTTTTTCGACTGTTCAATATTACGGTTAGATAACCAAGTGCTTTCCATCTGGCGCATTTCACGGCGAATCACGTCATCACTGGTAACGGTATTGCCGCTTATATTGATGTGGCGTACATAGACACGTTTTCCGGGATCGACATTGACATGCAATGTCACGGTTTTGTCTTTGTCGTCAATTTCTGGGTAGACCTGAATTTGTGGATAGGCGTAACCAAATCGGCCCAGATATTTCTCTAACGTATCCTGCATCTGGGAGATATCAGAACCGTTATAAGTCGCACCAGGTTGAATTGGAATTAATTTTTCCATCTGCGCTTTTTTACCGAGCAGATTGCCATCTAACGCCACATTCTTAATTTTATAAATATCACCTTCATGAATGTTTACAGTGATATAAACCTGATGACGATCGGGTGTCAGCTCAACTTGCGTCGAGGTGATTTTAAAACGTGCATAACCACGGTCAAAATAGTAGTTTTTAATCGTTTCTAAATCGCCAGCCAGTTTTTGCTTCTGATATTTCTGATCACCCATCAAGTTCCACCACGGGACATAATCGGTCAACTGCATCTGATCAAGAAGCTTTTGATTTGAAAAATGCTTATTACCCACAAAGTTGATCTGCTGGATTTTCGCCGATAAACCTTCTTGGAAAGCAAATTTAAGGTCAACACGGTTTCGTGGCAATGTTGTCACAATTGCCTTAACCCGAGCGTTATATTTACCAACTGAGTAATAAAAGTCTTCTAAGCCTTTTTCGATATTCGTCAGATTCGTTCTATCAAGCGGCTCACCAACTTTAATCCCTTGTGCAGATAAGCTCTCTTTGAGTTTATCCTTTTTCACATCGTGGTTTCCGGAAAATTCAAGGCTGGCAATCACCGGACGCTCTTTGACCTTATAAATAAGAGCATTATGATCCCGGTATACCGAAACATCCTGAAAATCACCACTACGGTAAAGTTTTTTAAGACTGTCGCTGATATCATCACGTGTTACTTCATCACCGACCCGCAACGGAAGCTGTAACAATGCAGCCCCTAGCGAAACTCGCTGTAACCCCTCAACATGAATATCACTAACTTTAAACTCACCAGACTGGGCAGCTAAACTCATCCCTGACCATAAAGCGGCCAATGCTGCTGCAAGAAACTTCTTTTTATACATAGAGAAGAAAGAGGTCCTAATTATAAGCGCATTAAATCATTAAACAGAGCAAACATCATAACAACCACTAAAACGGATGTACCGATCCGCATCCCAACTTCAAGCACTCGTTCGGATACAGGTCGGCGCGTCACTGCCTCAACGGCGAAGAATAACAGATGTCCACCATCTAAAACCGGTAAAGGTACCAAATTTAGGATACCTAAGTTAACACTAACTAAAGCTAGAAATCCAAGAAAATAAGCCACCCCATAATGGGCTGACTGGCCAGCTCCTCTGGCGATCGAAATTGGACCACTTAAATTCTGTACCGACACTTTCCCTGTCACCAGCTTCACAAGCATATCAATCGTGATTCGCGTCGTTTGCCACGTGCGCGCAACACCTTTATAGAGCGACTCAAACGGCCCGTATTGAATGGTTATCAAATAGTCACTCGGATACTTAGCAACTTTGGGAGCTACCCCCATAAAGCCAAATGTCTGACCATTCGCGTGTCTTTTTTCTGGCACAACATTCAGCTGCAACGATTGTCCCTGACGTTCGATACTCAGCGGCATCGATTGTCCAGCATGATGGCGCACCAATGTTGTAAATTGCTCCCAAGTACTGAGCTTTTGTCCACCTGCCGAGATAAGTTTATCGCCCTGTTGCAACCCAACCGTGGCGGCAGGACTCTTAGGGACGACTTTATCAACTTGCAAAGAAACTTTAGGAAGATATTGAACCACACCAATATCATTGAGCGGATCATGGTCTGGATTACTGCCAATACGCCAAGATGATAGATCAAGATGATGATCTTCGATACCATCGTTTGCTGAATTCACCCGCACAGTTACGTTCTTCTCTCCAACATGGGAGATCAGAGATAACATCAAGTTATGCCAATCTTGTACCGCTCGACCATCAACGGCTAACACTTGCTGGCCCGATTTAAGCCCCGCTTTGGCAGCAAGGCTATCGGCAGGAATATCGCCTAACACAGGTTTTACCCCTGGAATACCGATCATCAACATAATCCAGAAAGCGACAATGGCTAACAGAAAATTAGCAAGCGGCCCCGCGGCAACAATTGCTGCACGAGCAGCCAAAGGCCGGTTGTTAAACGCTTGGGCTCGTAACTGTTCAGGAACGGCCTCAACCCGCTCATCAAGCATTTTGACATAACCGCCTAGCGGGATCAGCGCAACAACATATTCTGTGCCATCTCGCCCAATCCGTGACCAGATCGTTTTGCCAAATCCTATCGAAAAACGTTCAACCTTCACACCGCACCGACGAGCCACCCAAAAGTGGCCAAATTCGTGGATTGCAACCAGCAAACCTAACGCGACGATAAAGAAAAACGCATTCCAGATAAAACTTTGCATTAGCACCTTTTCCGCACATATTGAGCCGCAACTTGACGAATTTGCTCATCTAAAGCGAGTAAATCTTCAAGTTCCAACTGTCTATTTTGCTCATTAAGTTGGGCCAGACAAGATTCGACCACCACCGCGATATCGGTGAACTTAAGCTGATTCTCTAAAAATGCCTGCACAGCGACTTCGTTCGCCGCATTTAGAGCGGTTGTAGCGAACTGGCTGGTATAACAAGCATCTATCGCCAACTTCAAACAAGGGTATCGCTGATAGTCTGGAGCGGCGAAGGTCAATTCTTTGAGTGCTAAAAAGTCCAGAGGTTCAACGCCAGAAGAAATTCTTTGCGGATAAGCCATTGCACACGCTATCGGGGTCGCCATATCCGGCTCCCCTAACTGGGCCAAAACTGAGCCATCACAGTATTGTACCATCGAATGAATCACCGACTGCGGGTGAATAATCACTTCAAGTTCAGCGCGAGAGGTATGATAAAGCCGTTTCGCTTCAATATACTCTAGGCCTTTGTTCATCATCGTTGCTGAATCAACGGAAATTTTTGGCCCCATTGACCAATTGGGATGATGAATGGCCTGGGCGACGCTTACATCTTTTAATTTATCCAAAGCTAACGTGCGAAACGGCCCACCAGAGCCCGTCAATAATAGTTTAGAAACGCCACTGGCTTTTAAATCACAGAACCCTAAATTGGTTTGAACCTCTTGAGGTAAACACTGGAACATTGCGTTATGTTCACTATCTACAGGTAAAATTGTCGCGCCGCTTTTTTTGGCCTCTTGCATCAGTAATAGACCAGTCATAACCAGAGCTTCTTTGTTCGCCAATAAAACAGTTTTGCCGGCGCGAACCGCCGCAAGTGTTGGCCGAAGTCCAGCACCACCAACAATGGCGGCCATCACTATATCGGCATCAGGTGAGCAAGCGGCATCGATTAACGCATCAGATGAGTCTAAAACATCGCATTGGCCATTAATTTGCTGCTTTAACTGCGAAGCGGCCGATGCATCATTCATGACCACGTAACGAGGTTTAAACTCGTGAACAAGCTCAGCCATACGCGAGCTATTACGATTGCCGGTTAGACAATGAACCTGATATAAAGACGGATTTTCTCTGACGACTTTCAAAGTACTACGGCCAATTGAACCAGTAGCACCAAGAATGACTAAACGACGGGGATTCATAATGCGACCCACAATAAATAACAGAATGTAAATACTGGCAGAGCAGCTGTCAGGCTATCGATACGATCCAAAATACCGCCATGACCGGGTAAAAGTGAACCACTATCTTTAATTTTGGCTTCTCGTTTGAGCATACTCTCAAATAAATCGCCCAAAACAGAGACTAAAGCGGTCAAAACTGATGTTCCAACAAAAACCCACCCATTAATATCCGGGCGAACAATCGCCAACACCAACAAGCAGATAACTATCGCAGCGACCAGGCCACCAGCAAGTCCTTCAATGGTTTTATTCGGACTAACTTTTTCAGCCAACTTGGTTCGACCAAAACGCCGACCTGCAAAATAAGCGCCCGTATCAGCGGCCCAAACTAAAGCCATGACGTAAAGAACCCACAGCGCACCAACCCATGAGTGTTGAGTGTTGGTATTTCTTAAAACCAACATTGACCAACCAAATGGAATCAATGCCAGTAATCCAGCAAACCATTTAAGCAGCGGATTTGTTGACCAGTATTGAGCACTATCGGGATAACGCAACACCAATAAAAGAGCCACCAACCAAAAGATAACTGCAATAAAAAACAGCGCAATTAATCCACTATTTTGTGCTGCTGATTGCCAAGAAAATACCGCAAAACTGGCAAGCCACACCAAGGCTAAAGTAACAGTAATACCAATGCGGGTAAAAGTGGAGCGACTAACCAGCCCTGACCATTCATAGCTGGCAATTAAAACGATAGCCGATAAAAGAACGGCAAGGCCCTTTATTGGAAGGAGAAAGATACAAATAATTGCAATCGGCGCCAGCAATAGCGCCGTGATAATCCGTTGCCTTAACAAATTAATCCTCTTATTTACATGTTATTCTGCACTAATTAAATGCTGAATTTGTTCGCTCGTACAGCCAAATCGACGTTCGCGTTGAACATAGGAGGCAAGCGCTTCACTGAAGGCTTGTTCATCAAAATCAGGCCATAATGTTTCAGTAAAATATAATTCGGCATAAGCCAACTGCCAAATAAGAAAATTACTGATCCGATGCTCACCACCGGTGCGGATCATCAAATCAATATCACCGACACTGTTTTGCATAAATGACTGCTGAAGCAACGTTTCATTAATATCGCTGGGTTGCAATTGATGACGGCTCACCTGCTCGGCAAGAATCCGCATCTGCTCGGTAATATCCCACCGACCACCATAATTGGCTGCAATGTTTAATGTTAGTCCGCTGTTATGGGCAGTAATCGCTTCAACTGATGCCATCTTCTTTTGCAAAGCTAAAGAGAACTCACTGCGACCACCGATAATCCGTAACCGGACATTATTTTTGTTAAGGCTTTTACTCTCACGCTGCAATACATTCATAAACAGCTTCATCAGATTATTGACTTCGTCAACTGGACGACGCCAATTCTCGCTGCTAAATGCAAACAAAGTGAGTTGTTCAATCCCTAAAATTGATGCACTTTTTACTATTTTACGAACAGTCTTGGCACCTTCATTGTGCCCGGAAATTCTTAGTTTTCCCCGCTGCTTAGCCCAGCGTCCATTACCATCCATAATTATCGCAACATGGCGAGGGAAAGCTCCCGATACATGGTCAGCTGACTCGCTAGCGCTCATATAGTTGTACCCCATAAATAGAAACGCCGCGCGCAGTGGCGCGGCGCTAGCCACGGAAAATATTAATTAAATTTCCATTAACTCTTTTTCTTTACGTTCTAGGAGTTCATCAATTTTCTTCACAAACTCATCAGTAACTTTCTGAATATCGTCCTGTCCTTGACGATCTTCATCTTCGCTGATCTCTTTATCTTTAAGCAATGCTTTAATTGAACTATTTGCATCACGGCGGATATTACGAATCGCAACTTTACCTTGCTCAGCTTCAGCACGCACCAACTTAATAAGGTCTTTACGACGTTCTTCAGTCAGAGGTGGCAAAGGAATACGGATAACCGCACCTGCAGAAGATGGATTCAATCCTAAATTAGAGGTCAGAATTGCTTTTTCAACTGCTTGAATCGCAGAGCGATCATAAACAGTAACCGTCAGCGTACGAGAATCTTCAGTCCCGATATTCGCCACCTGGTTCAGCGGTGTATCACTACCATAATAAGAAACGCTAATACTATCCAACAGGCTTGGGTGCGCACGACCGGTACGGATCTTAGCCATCTGGCTACGGAGCGCATCGATACTTTTTTCCATGCGCTCGCGCGCATCTTGTTTAATGTCTTTAATCACGTTATTTGTCCTCGCCAAGCGAATCGGCCATTTTATGAATAACTGTACCTTCGTTTTGTCCCATGACAACACGCTTCAGGGCACCCGGTTTATTCATATTGAACACCCGGATTGGTAATCCATGATCTCTCGCTAAAGTAAAAGCTGCAAGGTCCATAACTTTTAATTCTTGATCGAGAACCTCAGTATATGAAAGCTCTTGGTATAAATTAGCATCTGGATTTTGAGCCGGATCACTATCATACACACCATCAACTTTGGTTCCTTTAAGAACAGCATCTGCTTCAATCTCAATCCCGCGAAGACACGCAGCAGAGTCAGTTGTGAAAAATGGATTTCCGGTACCCGCACAGAAAATAACCACTTTACCACCTTTGAGATTGCTAATCGCATCAGACCAGTTATAGGAATCACAGACACCGGTCAGCTCAATTGCTGACATCAGTCGCGCATTAACATAAGCTCGATCGAGGGCATCACGCATTGCCAAACCATTCATCACAGTCGCAAGCATCCCCATATGGTCACCCACAACGCGATTCATACCCGATTTAGCTAAACCTTCTCCACGAAATAAATTACCGCCGCCGATAACTAATCCCACTTGAACGCCTAACTCTACCAGCTCTTTAATTTCCAGTGCCATACGGCCTAATACGGAAGGATCAATACCGAAGCCTTCGCTGCCCATCAGAGCTTCACCAGAAAGTTTTAACAGAATTCGTCGATATGCGGGTTTGGGGTTGATACTCATCGCTTATGTATCTCTTTAATCATGGGGGACATAGAAAAGGTTGTAGCAGGCAACCTGCCACAACCATCGATAGCAGAAATTTTACTTCTTAGCAGCAGCCATTTGGGCAGCAACTTCAGCAGCAAAATCTTCTTCTTGTTTTTCGATACCTTCACCAACTTCCAAGCGAACAAATGTTTCAACATCTGCTCCTTTAGATTTAAGCAGCTGAGCTACGCTCACTGAAGGATCTTTTACAAAAGCTTGACCAGTTAAGCTGATTTCGCCAGTGAATTTTTTCATCCGGCCAACAACCATTTTCTCAGCGATTTCAGCAGGTTTACCACTGTTCATCGCGATTTCAATCTGAATTGCTTTTTCTTTTTCAACAACTTCAGCTGGAACTTCTTCTGGTTTAACGAACTGTGGGCTTGCCGCTGCAACATGCATTGCCAAGTCTTTAGCCAGCTCTTCATCGCCACCTTTAAGTACAGTGATAACACCGATACGGCCGCCATGAACATATGCACCCAGATTGTCACCTTCAACGCTAACAACACGACGTACAGTCATGTTTTCACCGATTTTAGCAACTAAGTTAGCGCGTGTAACTTCAACAGTTTCACCGCTAGGCAGTGTTGTTTCAAGCAACTTGGCAACATCGTTCAGTTTACCATCATGTGCAACTGTAGCGATTTCTTCGCCCAGAGCCTGGAAACTTTTGTCGCGAGCAACAAAGTCAGTTTCACAGTTAAACTCAACCAGTGTACCTACACCATTTGCAACTTTTGCAAAAATAGCGCCTTCAGCAGCAACACGGCCAGCTTTTTTAGCCGCTTTTGCTTGGCCTGACTTACGCATGTTTTCAATCGCAAGCTCGATATCACCATCAGTTTCAGTCAGGGCTTTTTTACAATCCATCATACCTGCGCCAGTACGTTCGCGCAGTTCTTTTACCAAAGCAGCAGTAATTGCCATTTGTTAAATCCTCTGTCGTTTCGGATAAAACACAGGGGCCTTTAGGCCCCTGTTAACCAACAAGTTGGGTTTGGTTAATAAGGGATTAAAATTCCTTATTACTCCGCAGTTTCTTCAACGAAACCATCTTCTTCAGCTTGCACAACCAAGTCTTCCTGACGACCAGCCAGAATCGAATCAGCAGCAGCTTCCAGGTAAAGTTTAACAGCACGAATCGCATCATCGTTACCTGGGATGATATGTGAAATACCATCTGGATCTGAGTTGGTATCAACAACAGCAATAACTGGAATACCCAGGTTATTTGCTTCGCGAACAGCGATGCTTTCATGTTCAGCGTCAATCACGAACAGCGCATCTGGCAGGCCACCCATATCTTTGATACCGCCAAGGCCTTTTTCCAGTTTTTCCATTTCACGAGTACGCATCAACGCCTCTTTTTTGGTCAACTTTTCAAAAGTTCCGTCTTGGCTTTGAGCTTCTAAATCTTTCAGACGTTTGATTGACTGACGAACAGTTTTCCAGTTAGTCAACATACCGCCCAACCAGCGGTGGTTTACATAGAACTGGTCACAACGACTGGCAGCTTCTTTAACAGCACCGCTTGCAGCACGTTTAGTACCTACAAACAGGATTTTGCCTTTTTTAGAAGCTAAGTTGCTCAAAACATCCATTGCTTCATTAAACAATGGCAGTGTTTTTTCTAGGTTGATGATATGAACTTTGTTACGAGCACCAAAGATGAACGGTTTCATTTTTGGGTTCCAATAACGAGTCTGGTGACCGAAGTGAACACCAGCCTGCAGCATATCGCGCATTGATACTTTTGCCATAATCTCTTTTCCTCTATGGGGTTAGGCCTCCACACATCCCCACTGACCGACTACTCATTCAAAGCAGCACCCCGGAGCAGGTCTCGATGTGTGTGTGTTATAAATTAAAAAACACGTTTATTTAGGGATTTTTTATGACTTATTATTAAGTCACATTTCCCGGCGCGTTTTATACCATATTCATAGGCATTGATAAAGTGCAAATCTTAACGTTAAAGCCCTTTTATCGCCTTTGTTGACTACAACTTAATAAGCGCATCGGGTACACTGCCACAATCAAGTGGGTAGCGATATGTTAATATCGGTTAAAGCAAGCTGAAGTGGTACTTAAACGCAATGACAAACTTAATTAAAACTCCCGAACAAATTGAAAAAATGCGTATAGCCGGCAAACTGGCCGCAGATGTCTTAGAAATGATAGCACCGTATGTTCAAAAAGGTGTCACCACCGAAGAGCTCAACCAGCGTTGTCACGACTATATCGTCAATGAGCAACAAGCTATTCCTGCGCCGCTGAACTATCATGGCTATCCTAAGTCCGTGTGTATTTCCTTAAATGAAGTGGTCTGCCATGGTATTCCATCATTTAAGAAACTGCGCGAAGGCGATATTTTAAATATCGATGTAACCGTGATTAAAGACAATTATCATGGGGACAGCTCTGCGATGTTTATCGTTGGCGAAACCACGCCGCAAAAACGCAAACTTTGTCAGGCAGCTCAAGAGTCGCTCTATGCAGCGATTAAGCTGGTTCGTCCAGGTGCAACTCTAGGCGATATTGGAGCGGCCTGCCAACAGGTAGCCGAACCCCAAGGCTTTTCTATCGTCCGTGATTTTTGTGGTCATGGGATTGGCGAAGGTTTCCACGAAGAACCTCAGGTGCTTCACTATGGAATGCCGGGGACCGGTATGAGTCTTAAAGCGGGTATGACATTTACCATTGAGCCAATGCTCAATGCCGGAACTTATAAATGTAAAGTGAACAAAAAAGATGGCTGGACAGCGACCACTAAAGATGGCCAACCTTCAGCTCAGTGGGAACACACTTTATTAGTCACTGATGATGGTGTCGAGGTATTAACACTACGTAGTGATGAAGATTTTCCCCGAGAAATTCACCACAGCTAATCACAGTGTACGTTAAGCAAAAAGGATAAAGCGGTTATGAATGCTGGCGATGAATTGCTCACTATGCAGCTGAGCGAAATAACCATTCCCAACTGTAAACATTATCTGTCCAAGCAGTTAGAATGGCTCCAAGATGGCTTTGACAAACGGCTTGCGGTCACTGAACTGGTGAAAGCCAGAGCCGCACAGCTTGATAATTTGTTAACCCAGATTTGGCAGCATTTTGAGCTCAATCGTCGCAGTGACTTGAGTTTGATTGCCGTGGGTGGTTATGGACGCGGTGAACTGCATCCCAAATCAGACATTGATATTCTTATATTAATTCCGACGACGTTAGATGCGCACACGCAGCAACAACTATCGGACTTTATTACCTTTTTATGGGATATCAAACTTGATGTTGGCCAGAGCGTTCGAACCTTAAGTGAGTGCCTTGAGTTAGGAAAACAAGACATCACCATTGCCACCAACTTGATTGAATCACGCCTCATCACCGGTAATGAACCGCTTTATCATCAACTCAGTGAACAGGTTAACAGCGAACTGTTCTGGCCTATTGCCGACTTTTTTAGAGCAAAACAAGCCGAGCAACAAAATCGTCATAGCCATTACAAAGATTCCGCCTATTCGCTGGAACCCGATTTAAAAGCCAACCCTGGTGGATTGCGCGATATTCAAACCATTGCTTGGGTTGCTGGTAAACACTTTGGTTCAAGCGAGCTTAAGGCTCTGGCTGAACATGGCTTTTTAACCGATTCAGAATATCAGGAACTTGAAGACTGCCGAGATTTTCTCTGGCGAGTTCGCTTTGCCCTGCACTTGCAGTTAAATAAAGCAGACAACCGCTTACTCTTTGATCGCCAACTTTCAGTGGCCAAAGCCATGGGCTATGAAGGCGAGCGAAACGAGCCCGTTGAACAGCTCATGAAACAGTTTTTTCAGACCGTTCGCCGCGTCAGCGAACTGAACGAAATGCTATTGCAGCTGTTTAATGAAGCGATTTTAGGTAACACCGCTATTGATGTTCGCCAACTTAACCGTAATTTCATCTTACGTGGTACTTTAATAGATAGCTGCGACAACCATCTATTTGCGAATCATCCTGAGCAAATTCTCGAGATGTTTTTACTGATTGCCGATAACGAACAGATCAATGGCGTCTACTCCTCGACGCTTCGTCAGTTACGAGAGGCTCTGCGTCAACAAGATGGCTATTTAGAAGAGTATGAACTGTGCCGCAAGAAATTCCGTCAGTTGGTAAAACATCCCCATATCTGTGGATTAGCAATTACATTAATGCATCGCTATGGAGTCCTAGCTGCTTATTTCCCGGCTTGGAATCGAATCGTCGGACAAATGCAGTTTGACCTATTTCATGCCTATCCCGTCGATGAACACACCCATCGCTTAATAAAACACATTCATGATTACCCAAGACAGGAATTTCATCAGTCTTTTCCGTTAGCCAGTGAAATCTATAGCCGATTAGAGCGCCCCGATCTATTGCTATTAGCAGCACTATTTCATGACATTGCAAAAGGTCGCCATGGTGACCATAGTGAGCTTGGCGCAATTGAAGCTGAGGCTTTTTGTCTTCATCATGGCTTTAGTAAACCATCGGCTCGAACCGTGAGTTGGCTGGTAAAAAATCACCTAGTGATGTCGGTGACCGCTCAGCGCCGCGATATTTACGACCCGGATGTCGTCAGTGAATTTGCCCAGTTAGTCCGTGATGAACGCCATCTGGATATGCTGTTCTGTTTAACAGTTGCCGACATTTGTGCCACTAATGATGAAGTGTGGAACAGTTGGAAAGGCGCGCTGATGCGCGAGCTCTACCAAGCAACGCTAAAAGCGCTGCGTCGCGGTTTAGAAAACCCTGTTGATCTGCGAGGGCTGGTGCGCGACAAACAGCATAACGCGATGGAATTATTGCTTGTGCGCGGTTTTTCCAAACAGCAAATCGACTCGATTTGGCGCCGTTTCCGAGTTGACTATTTCTTGCGCCACACGCCGGAACAAATTGCTTGGCATAGTGAATACCTATGGGGACACAGTAATGACCAACCGCTGGTATTGGTCAGTCGTCGCTCAAGCCGTGGTGGCACAGAGATATTTATTTATAATCGCGATATTCCGCATCTATTTGCATCGGTGGCCAACGAGATGGAACAGAAAAATCTCAACATTCACGATGCACAAATTATGTCCAGCCGCGATGGTTATGTATTAGATACATTCATTGTTCTTGAACCGGATGGCACCCCGATTACGCCAGAGCGGCAACATCTTATTAAAGAAAGTCTAATTACGATGTTGCATTTTGGCCGACCGGCAACCCTTGAACCACGGCCACTTTCGCGGCAGATTAAACAATTTTCGGTATCAACTCATGTTGAGTTTTTACCAACCCGTGGTAATCGAACCCTAATGGAGTTGATTACGCTAGACAGACCTGGCCTTTTAGCCAGCGTTGGAGCCGTTCTGCAATCGCTTAATTATTCGATTCAGGGCTCAAAAATTACCACTATTGGCGAGCGTGCCGAAGATCTCTTTATTATCTCAAAAGAGGATCGCACTCGCTTAAATCAACAAGAACAGCAACAATTAAAAGCGTTGCTAGAGCAGCGTTTGGATCAAGAAGTCCGTTCGCAAACACGTTAACCAAACTCTGGAGACTTTGATGAGCACAACCCTTTTTAGCCTTGGCCTTGGGATCGGTAGTAAAAATAGCCAAAACCAATGGTTAGAAGTATTTTATCCAGCACCACAAGTGCATGTAGAAATCCAAGCGGTACAACCAATCCTAGATGCAGCAGGTTACACTGGCGCTAACCAAGCGATTGAATTAACTAACGACGCGCTAAAGGCGATTGCTAACAGTGCACCAAACAGCGATTGGGCAACCTTTGCTGAACAATTTGCCGCTCGCAGCGCACAAGATAAAAGCGCTGTGTTAACCGTTTTAGCAACTGATAGCGCACCACAATCAACTCCAGAAGGCTATCTGAAGCTTCATCTGTTGTCTCATCGTTTAGTCAAACCTCACGGATTGGATTTAACCGGTATTTTTGCTGTCTTACCAAACGTTGCTTGGACCAATCAGGGACCTATCGATCCTAGTGAAGTTGCAGATTATCAACTTAAAGCTCGTTTAGCAGGCGAAACACTCAATATTCGCTCTATCGATAAATTCCCTAAAATGACTGATTACGTGGTTCCTAAAGGGGTTCGTATCGCTGCGACCTCTCGCGTTCGTCTGGGCGCTTATCTTGGCGAAGGAACCACGGTCATGCATGAAGGGTTCTGTAACTTTAACGCCGGAACTTTGGGCGTCAGCATGGTTGAAGGACGCATCTCATCAGGGGTAACAGTTGGTAATAACTCTGACCTTGGCGGTGGTTGCTCAACCATGGGAACTTTAAGTGGTGGTGGTAAAGAAGTAATTTCTATTGGTGAAAACTGCCTAATTGGCGCTAACGGCGGTACCGGGATCCCATTGGGCGATCGTTGCACAATTGAATCAGGTCTTTATATTACCGCAGGGACCAAAGTCACGCTGATTGATGAAAACAAACAACCAGCAGGGACTGCAAAAGCACGCGAATTAGCAGGCAAATCTGATCTATTGTTCCGTCGTAACAGCCAGAGCGGAACCATTGAATGTCTGACGAACAAAAGTGCCATTAGCTTAAATAGCGAATTGCACAGCCATAACTAATCAACTGATTTAATCAGTGATTTTGACAAAGCAGGCTTTTATGCCTGCTTTTTTATGATCTGCCACTTTTTATAATGGTAATCATCCGCTAACAAGTTATTTTTTAGTAAATTTTTGTAGATAAAAGGATAATTTTTGGTTGATTTACACTATGATTAACACTCAGTCAAAACACTTTAAAACCAAATCTGGTTTGTCGTTAATGTTGTTTATAAAGTAGAATTGAGGAGTCTAAGATGTACGAAAATTTAAAATCGATCGGGGTTATTTATCCTGAAAAAATTGAACGATATACTCTGCGTCAAGAAGCCGCTGCTGATATCCTCAAAATTTACTATCAAAAAGATAAAGGCGATCTATTTGCCAAGAGTGTGAAATTTAAATTTCCTCGTCAGCACAAAACGGTACTGGTCAACGGTGGTACTGGCGAATACCGAGAAGTTTCAGAAATTAGTCCTGAATTACGTTATATCGTTCAAGAACTCGATCAGCTAGCTCAAAAAGAACAGCAAGAACAAGTCACTAAAGAGAAAATTTTAAGTGAACTACGCCATTTAGAAAAAGTAGTGACCAGCAAAATTGCTGAAATTGAGCAAGATCTCAAAAAGCTCTAACATCCCCTTCGAGTAGATGTTCAGCTTCACTGAACATCTACTTAACACGCCATAGCTCTGGCTACATCATTACCGGATAACGTTCAAAAAGTTCCTGCTGAACTCTCATCCAACGCTGCGGGTAATCTAATTCAATGACAACATCACGCTGATTGACTGGATGAGTAAACATCAGTTTTTTTGCCAAAAGCCATAATCCTGGCCATTCTTGCGAGCGAAACAAGCGATTATGACGACCATCACCATGCGTGGTATCGCCGATGATCGGATGAGAAATATGATGCATATGACGCCGAATCTGATGACGTCGACCAGTTTTAGGGCAAATCTTCAGCCAGCTATAACGGCTGGTTGGATAGCGCCCTGTCGCTACTGGCAGCTCGGCAAAACGCTCTGGCCAATACTCGGTGATGGCTGATTTAGGCTCAGCCTGTGGGTTATCTTCATTCTTTAGCGCATAATCAAGCACTTGCCGCTGGCAAATAAATCCTCGCACAATCGCTTCATAGTATTTATTCACTTGACCTGATGCAAACATCGGCATCATTAACGAAGCCACAGATGAACTACGCGCCAGCAATAATACGCCACTGGTTGGTTTATCCAGACGATGAACCGGATAAACATAATGACCTAGTTGGTCTCGGACGATTTGCATTGCAAAGCGGCTTTTTTCACCGTCAATCGGACTTCGATGAACCAGTAAACCAGCGGGTTTATAAACAGCCACTAAATGCTCATCTGCATACAAAACAGGCAGTTGCTCAGGAATCGATTCAACCTCATATTCCGAGCCGTCAGTTAAATAATCCATCCATTTTCTCAAGTAACTGCTCGATTTCAGCGGTTGGCTGAGCATAATTCTTAAAGGCTTCCTGCGCATAAGGCGCGATTGCCATCTTTTGTGGAAGAGGCAAGTTAGCCTCAAGTAATGCTTGAAAACGTGGAATAAAAATAAATTGTAGCCACTGCTCTAAGCGCAGCGTATCTACGGCAAACGGTTTATCGCTGGACAGTTCTTCGCTACTTGGTGGAAATTCTTGCCATAGTTCTTGGGCTTTAAGAAGCTGTTCGAGCTTAATCAGTTGCTGCTGAATCTGAAGGTGAATAGATGCCATTTATTTCTCTGGATTAATCATAACTACAACGAAATGTAACGGTGTTTATTGGATGCAAACGTTGATGGTGATGAAAAATATCAACATCGTTATGACGGACATTACTTATCATGCCATCGGCAACGAGTCATCACTGAAAACGTACTTGCTGGGTATTTGCTATCTTTAAAATCAAATTGTTGCTCTGAATGAGCTAAGTCACAATCCAAACCTTGAAGCTTTTGGCTTATTTTATTGACAGGGTTGAGTGTGTGAATATTCATAAACCAAATAGAGACTGGTTTATTTTCATATTTAACATAAAGTTCCTGACGCTTCACCACCGTCACCATATCCGAAGGCTTTTTAAGCTCAAGAGTTTTTTGAGCAAAACTAAATCGCCCTTGCGCATCACTTCGGGTTTTATCAATGTAATAATCACCCGTAAAATTTAAATAAATAGAGCGCTCTAGTTCAACATTGGCCAGCGGTTCACCTTGATTTTTAATCACCCCACTAATTTGCGGCGACAAATAAATAGGAACTTTCTTGGTAAACAGCGCCATAGCATTCGAGTCCAAAGAAGAAAATGGTAGCGTAATCAACATCGTTAAAGTGCAAAGGCTCAGCAGTTTAACCGAAGTAAACGGGTTCATTCGCAGCTCCTTTAACATCCGCGGCAAAGTTTAACAAGTTAACGCAGTGATGCAAATAACCTGGCACACTCTGAGTCGACAGGTTTAAACCCCGCTGATTTACACACATACTTTTTTTGCCCAAGATTGCTTATAATGGCCCAAACTCATCTATCTTAGTGGTTATGAAAGCGCTCTCAACTCTCAGCGAAATCCTAACTCTGGCAGGCAGCCAGTTTAAAGTTTATGACATGGGCCGAAAAATAGCGCCTATCGATACTCAGGCATTTTATGCCATGGAAACAGCCGCTCGTCCCTATCCGGCTCCCATCGCAGGACACGCGCGCTTAGCACTATGTTTCTGGTCGATAAAGACACCACAGACACCTTATATTTGGTTTTTACAATTTCCTGTCGATGAGTTAGGTTTTATCAAACTGGCGGCTCGAGATCAGTTTTTACACTTAATTGTCACTATTTTAGGGCACGACTTAAGCAAGCAGCCAAGTGAAGAACAAGCCAAAGCGCTGGCCAGTAATCCTTGTATTTTTCGCCCAGTTGAAGAGAAACAAGCCTATTTTAATGCTCGTCTAAAAGTCGATTTAGACCTGCCGGCCTCTGCTTATTATGAACACGCGCAATCTTATTTAGCCGGAGAGCTAGGCTGGGAAAACTGGACATCAATCGCTCTACAAGGCTTAGCCGATGTTGTTGCAAGACTTGATAGAGAAGACAATAGCCAGCGCTTGGCCCATGCTTTAGAGCATCTAAATGACCAACTTTGGGTTCATCTGGCCCAATTGCTCGAACATCAAAGTCTTGATCAAAAGATGTGTCATAAGTTGTGTCAGCTACATGCAAAATGGCTCAACGAACGGCCACAATTAAGTTATCTGTTGCTCAGAGCTATGGCCTCGAGCCCACAAACAGCACTGCGCCAAAAAGCACTTAAAGCACAGCTCGAAATCTCCAGCGATCCACAGTTATTTGTAGCCATTGCCGGACGCCTTTGGAGCGATCTAGAAGATGAACAGCTCAATCGGTTATTCTTCAACCAGCTGGCAAAAGTTAAAGATCAGATGCTCTTTAATCAACTGTTTGCCGATCTTGTCGCCATCCCGTCATTGCGCAATCAGGTGCTGAGTCGCTTACGTGACCCACAGCGCAGTAATGAGCTAGCAGAAGCTATTGGGCAACTGATTCAATCTACTCATGGCTAGTGTTTTTGCGCTATTTGGCCTACTCATTTTAGGCGCTCTATTTTGGCGCCATCGCCAGCAAGCAGAGATAGCTCGCCAGCTTATTTTTCGTCACTGCGCGAAACTTGAACTGCAATTGTTAGATGTGCATTATGCGGGCATTAATTTGACGATGCTGAAAAAACTGCAGCTGACATTTCAGTATCGGTTTGAATTTACCAATGTGCCGCAACATCGATATAGCGGCTTTTTATGGTTAAGTCGCGCCGGTTATGAGTTTATAATGCCGCCCTATCCTGATTTAAGCATCACACAAAATCCGCCAATCAGTGATAATCGCGCACAATTACCAGCACCGGATGAGGATTCTTAATGTCACAAAATGAAATTCGCCAGGTTTTAAATGAGTTTGCCAAACAAGGGCAGAAACCTACTTTGGCACAGCTTAAAGCTAAATTGAGCCAGTCTTATCCGCTGCCGGTGTTAATCAACGCACTAAAAAGTGCGCCAAGCAAACCGTTAGAGATAAACACGCCTGATGCTTCAGAGCCAACCCTTGCAAGCTTAGTCAAACGCATTGAGCAATTAGAAAAAACGCAAAGTGAGCTCCTTGAGCGAATCGCCCTTCTTGAAAATAAGTCCCGTTAGAGCCATCCATGTATCAGCAACGTCTCACTTTTGAATGTTTTGACAACACCACAATTGACAGTGCTCAGCATGCCATCATGGATGTACTGGATGCGCTTCGCTATAACGGCCAAATATTGGGCCGAGAATTTCCCTGCTCACTTGAGAATGGCTCGTTTAGCTGCCATGTGGTAACCCCAGAGCATGACGCGTTGCATTCGCACTTTTATTCACCACAAGTCAGCCATGCCATGGCGAAACTCAGTGAAGCTAATATCTTGCGACCTAAAATCAAAGAGCTGGGTCGAGAGCTTTTTTCTGATGAATGTGAAAGTGGCGATGATGCACAAGCAATGATCCTCTATACCAGCTTTATTCATAGCTGTTCGCCGCTGCGCTCTATGGAGCGTTTTTTGCCAATTCCGTTATATCGCATTCCATCTGTTGCCAACGGCGACCAACGGCAAATTATCAAATGGCAAGAAGACTGGAGTGCGTGCGATCAACTGCAAATGAATGGTTCGATTCTAGAGACGCAAAGCGTCGAGCAGATGAGTGAGCCAGGAACGCGCTTGTTTCAACGCGGTTGGGATTTAAGCCGCCGGATTAGCTATGTCAGCAATAAACCGACTTATTTGTATCTATATCGAGTAGGAGGAACCAGCTTGGATGAAGAGCGCAGCCGCCGCTGTCCAATTTGCGGCGGCAACTGGCAGCTAGAAGCGCCACTGCATGAGCTGTTTGATTTTCGCTGCGACCATTGCCGTGTGGTCTCGAATATTTCTTGGGATTTTAAGTAACGCTGGCACTTATTAAGCTTTATCGATAATGCGCCAATAAAAACACTTCCTAATTTGTAACGCTTAATTGCGCCAAAAATTCCCCAAGCGAGGGAGAAAGCAACTTATCTTGTTTTTTCCCGAGCGTTTCTAGGATAACTTCACCAGTTTGATTGACGACACTGACAATCTGCATCTCATCTTCAGCTGAAGCAATAAAGAGTGTTTCAGGATGTTTTAAGCGCCGTTTCATTAAAATATGCGCTATGAGGTTTTCTTGTAAACGCATGCCATCATCGTCGTTCCAAACTTGCACCAGTGCAAAATTTTGCTCCTCAAAACGCACACTAATTGTTTCACTATAATAGCGACTATAAAAAACCTTCACACTTGGATGGAAACTCAAATCCAATGCATCTTCAGTGGCTTTTAAATCCAGTGGCTTTTCGCGCAGTACCGGATGCCAACAGATCCGATTATGGGAAATATCACTGCATTGGCATGGCGATGGCCATTGGTCATCATATTCAACCTGCGGATATCCAACTTTCTGCCAATATCGCTCGGCTCGAGAGATCAATTGGTCAAGTGCATCAATCGTATTTTGTTGCTCGTTCATCAGTGTCATAGATGAGTTTCGTTCTTGATTCAGTTACACTTAAGCCTAACTTAGACCAATCGTAATTACTATGGCTGAATCAGCAGATTATCAAAATGCTCCGCAATTAGCTCAGTTAGCTTTAGGACAAAAAAGTCACTATATAGAACATTATCAACCCCAGTTGTTGCAGGCGGTGCCCCGCTCGCTCAATCGCGACCAACTCAACTTGAGCGCACCACTACCTTTTCAAGGCTATGATCGCTGGAATATGTATGAGCTGTCTTGGCTGAACCCTAAAGGCAAACCGCAAGTTGCAATTGGTGAGGCATTTATCGATGCGATTTCAGTTAATTTAGTCGAGTCTAAATCGTTTAAGCTCTATCTTAATAGTTTTAATCAGACGGCATTTGACAGTCTTGAAACGGTTCGCCAAACAATTGCCAATGACCTACAAAACTGTGTACAAGGGCCTGTTACTGTCAAGATTCATAGCCTTGAGAGCTCGGTGAATATTGCCCAAATCTCTGGCGAAAGTCTCGATGAGCTCGATATTAGCATTAGCGACTATCACTTTGACGACTCATTGCTTGAAAATGCAACTGACTCTCATCAACAGGTTACTGAAACACTCTACAGCAATCTTTTAAAATCCAACTGCTTGGTGACAAGTCAACCTGACTGGGGTAGTGTTTGCATTCACTATCAAGGGGCGAAAATTAACCGCGAAGCGCTGCTGCGTTATATTATCTCTTTTCGTCGTCACAACGAGTTTCATGAGCAATGTGTCGAGCGCATATTTATGGATATTCAACGTTACTGCAAGCCCGAAAAATTAACTGTTGAAGCTCGCTATACGCGCCGCGGCGGTTTAGATATTAACCCGTTTCGCAGTAATTTTGAGACCAAAGCAGATCATCATCGGCTCATTCGACAATAATTATGAAGATAAGTTATCTGATACGACAACTCCACCTTAGTTGGTTTTTCTTACTGGTGTGCCAGTGTCTGATAGCTTCTCCTTGTCTGGCTTATGGAATTGGCATTATTCCTCTGCCCGATACGATGCAAAGCGATCAGCAAATGATGCTACGCGATCCAGACCGCTGTCTTGCACGCCTTGAAAATCAGCTTAGCCAAATTCATTTAACACAATCCCAGCTAGATGCGCATCAGCTCACCAATCAGATTTATATTCAACAAGTTGCAACACTGTGTGCCAACATGGCACAGCGCTATTCGAGAGCGCAAATGCATATTACAAAAGCGCTAGAATTAGGCAAACAGATCTCATCACCACTGCTGCAAACTCGCTCTTATCTGATTCTTACACAGTTATTACTCAAACAACCTGAGCTTGTAAAAAAAGCGCCAGAAGCACTTAAATTAGCAGTTCAGCTCTCTGGCAAAGATAGCGCCCATCTTCCTATTACGTTGCGTTTTGAGCTTGCTCTAACAGGAGCTCAAGTGGCATTAGCTACCCATCAATTGGAGCAAGCTAAACCGCTGCTGGACAAAGCGCTGCATATTGCTCTGGTGAGTCACCTTCCAATGCTCTTGGGCTGGGCCCAAGTTTGGCAAGGGGTTTATTATCAAAAGCTCAATCGTTCTGAGTTGGCATTGAGCCATTATACAGAAGCGATTCGCTATGCCTCTTCCCAAAGTGATGCCGCTTATTATTTGAGAAATCACCTCCATCACGCAATTAGCTTGATTTATCAGCAACAAAAACAGTGGACGAAAGCAATTGGTTATCAGCAAACTGCAATTAGTGCCGCTCAGCAGCTGCATAACACCATTTTGCAGGCCAATAGTATCTCTGAGCTTGCACATATTTATCGCAAAATGCACGATTATAATCTGGCTCTGGTCAACTACCTCAATGCCCAAACATTAGCTGAACAAGTACACAACAATCTACTCAGTGGCAAAGTTAATTACTGGCTGGGACAAACCTACATCGCCATTAATGACCCGGAGCGAGCACTTACGCATCTATCACTGGCCCGTCATGCTTTCCAAAATCCGCTGAGTATTCACTGGTTAAGTAAAACTCTGTTATCTCTGGCTCATTTGCATCTAGATAATAACGAGGCTGCCATCGCGATTTTGCAGCTCACTAAAGCAGAAAAGCTCACTGATAGCTTAGCGTTAAGAGATATTGCCGCCCAAGTTCAGCAACTTTTAGCCAAAGCTTATCAACAAAGCGGTGCATACGATCTTGCGCTGAAACACTATCAACTGTTTCATCAGCTGCATGAAAATAAAGAATCCACACTGCCTGTGCAAAATACTGAGCAGTTGAATAACCATTATCAATTTATTGAACAACAGCAGCAGCTGAATAAGCTAAATGAAGCAAACCAGATGCTCAAAGTGCAAAGTGGTGACAGACGAATTCTGATTGTCATTCTCATCATATTGAGTCTGCTCCTGCTGTTGATTTGGGCAGGGACTCGGTTACGACTGCGAAAATCGATGTTGCGAGGTCGAGAGTTAACCGATCGCTTGTATTATCATCCGCGCACGGGTTGGCCATCATTAGAAACAGCTGAGTCGCCATTGGCATTACTTCGTCAGTTACACCACTATCCGATGCAACAGGGGCTAAACCCAAGTGGCGAACATGCAATCATGCTCATCCGTTTATGTGGTGAGATGTTCCAAAATCAGTTAGGTGGATTTGAGCAACGTAAACAGCTTGAAACCTCATTTGCGCACCATATTTATCATCACTTAGGCAAACATTTCTTAGCCTGTCACTTAGGCGGCCCAAGTTATTTGTTTATCACACCGCTCAAAGAGCTATCAGCTGAACAATTATGCATTCAGTTGCTGGATGTGATTAGCCAGTTCACCCAGAGTCGACAACTGCATCAAAGGGTTGCCTTAGGTTGCTGTACAACACCATTTTTGGTGAAAGCACCTGATGCGATAGACGATTTAGGTATCGTTGAAATTGCTCATTTAGCATTAGAAGCAGCAATCAACCAAACCTATAAAACACATAAGCATCACTGGGTCTTGCTGCAAGCTCTGCACTGCTCTCCAGCGGCGTTTTTTCAATCTGGCCATATCAATGACGATATTCAAGAAGCGGTGCACAAAGGACTCGTCAAGCTGAGCACCAATGCTGATAAAAAAGATGTTATCAGCTCTTTTCAACACTCAATGTAAACAATGATGAACAGTTTTTAACTGCATAGACGCCTAAAATCAGTGAGTTAAATAATAAATTTGAGTTGTTTTGTTCTGTAACTATCGCATGGTATGCTGTTTGCGTGATATAAGTGATTCATGATGCTCAAATTATTCAATGAAAAGAGCACTCAAACAAACCGTTGATAAGCCCAAACAGCTATAAAGTTATAATCTGGTATGAGTAGTGATTCTGAATTTACAACCGTAGTCAACACTGGTGAGGCCTTACAAGCATCATATATGTTGCTTTATCGGCTTAGTGTCATCAGCAAGGGTTTCGATTTAGCTCTGGATAATCGTTTAGCTGAATTGCGCCAAAAAATCGATCAAAATGCATCGTCGTCCGAAATTCATCTCGCCGTTGAGAATATTACCCGGCGATTAGAATCGACTTGTCGAAAAAACGGCCAAAACGATCTTCTAAAATTTCAAGCTCTAGCCAACACAGCAACCGATAAACTGCAGAATATTAACGGATTGCCGCCTAAACTTCGCCAACAACTCAAAGAATTTACTAGCCAGTCAGCCCCTTATTCTTATCAAGAAAATATAGCGCGATTAGGCTCGATTCTAGAGTTTTATCACCAAGCACTAACGAACAAACCCGGCGGCATCGAGCAAATTGCCAAGGAACCAGAGCAAAAGGCTGCCATTCCCAAACACAGTTTATTAGATGATAAGCAACATCAGCGAATTTGTGATGAACTGCAATGCATTATCAGTGAGTTGGATTTTGAAAAATCAACCAACGAAGAGCTAAGCAAAATTCGCAATCAACTGCTTGATGGCGTTGCACCAGAATTGATCCCAAGCATTTGCCAACGCGTCATTCAACTGATGTTAAATGGTTTTCGTGAAGAGCGAAAACAAACCCAAGAATACTTACTATCACTGAATCAAGACTTGGAGCATATGGATAAAAGCTTCGGTCAAAATGTTGACTTAAGCAAACAGCTGCAACAAAGCTACAGCGTCCAAAATAAAACGCTCAAGCGACAAGTGCTGAATATGGGCGTTGAATTAAAAGATGTTGATGATCTTGAATACGCGAAGGAGTTGATGCAACAGCGCATTATCCAGATGGGAAGTCTGTTTAAGCAAAATGAACAGCTGGAAGCCCAGTTCCAAGATTTAACGTTACAATTGCAAAACCTCAATAACCAGCTCGATCAGCTCCGCCAACAATCAACTGAGCAGCAACAAAAGATCACTAGTCAAAAACAACAGCTATTTATCGATAAGCTAACGCAAATTTATAATCGCAGTGCCTTAGATGAACGCATGGAGTTGGAGTTTAAGCGCTGGCGCCGTTATGGTTATGATTTAGGCTTAGCAATCATTGACCTTGACCACTTCAAAGCGGTGAATAATCAGTTTGGTCATTTAGCCGGTGATAAAGCTTTAAAAGTCATTGCCCGAGCACTGCAAAGTTCACTACGCGATACAGATTTTCTCGCACGTTTTGGCGGTGAAGAGTTTGTCTTATTGATGCCAAAAATAAATGCCGAAGATTTACATCTACCCCTTGATCACCTCCGTGAGCATATCTCCAGTTTGCCATTTCGTTTCAAGCAACAGCAAATTTCCATCACCGCAACGATTGGTGCGACCTTGTTTCGTGATAATGATCGGTTACTCGATGCTTTTGAACGAGCCGACCAAGCGCTATATGAAGCTAAAAATCAAGGGCTTAATCACACCAATGTGATTCTCTAAAACTGGCAGTTTTACCAACAGGTGTTAGACTTGAAAGCTCTGAGATAAGAATTACACAGAGTATGCTTGATAACCACGCTCTTCATTTGAGTAAAGGTAGCAACCAGAGATTTATCTAAAAATCATTTATCAGCACGTTACCGATAACTATTGGGTCGATTATGATTACTTACGTTAATCCTGTTGGCAGCATGAATCTGCTGTCCCAGTTGGAAGTTAGCCAGTTAACTCGCACCGCGTCCAGTGAACTGTATCAACTCTATCGCAATTGCTCTTTGGCAGTTTTAAACTCGGGAGCTCACACCGACTCGAGCCGAGATATTCTCAATCGCTGTGAAAATTTTGATATTAACTTACTCAGTCGCGAACGGGGAGTAAAATTAGAGCTGCTCAATCCACCAGAAGATGCGTTTGTCGATGGCGAGATTATTCGCGGTATTCAGGAACATCTCTTTAGCGTGCTGCGCGATATTCTTTATGTATCCAGTCAGCTGGAGCAAGAAAGTTATTTTGACCCTACCAGCCAAGCCCACATCACCAATCTGATTTTCTCTATTTTGCGCAATGCCCGCACCATTCATCCTGCCAGCGATCCCAATTTAGTCGTCTGCTGGGGCGGACACTCTATCAACGAAGAAGAATACGCTTACACGCATCAGGTAGGTTCAGAGCTGGGGCTTCGCGAACTCAACGTTTGCACTGGCTGTGGTCCTGGTGCGATGGAAGGCCCAATGAAAGGTGCAACGGTTGGGCACGCCAAACAGCGCTTTAATAACCGGCGTTATATTGGCTTAACAGAGCCAAGCATCATTGCCGCAGAGCCGCCAAACTCCATTGTCAACGAGCTCGTCATCCTACCCGATATCGAAAAACGATTAGAAGCATTTGTGCGCTTAGGCCACGCTATTATTATCTTCCCTGGTGGCGCAGGAACCGCAGAAGAGCTGCTTTACTTACTTGGTGTGATGATGAACCCATTTAATGCGCGCCAACCGATTCCTGTTATCCTAACCGGCCCGAAAAGCAGTGAACAATACTTTCGCTCAATTGACGCGTTTATAAAAATGACACTCGGTGAAAAAGCCCGCAAGTATTATCAAATCATTATTGATGATGCGCCAACAGTGGCGCGCATAATCAAACAGGCGATGCCAAAAATTAAAGAATTTCGTCGAGCAATGGGCGATGCATACTCCTTTAACTGGAGTTTGCAAATTGATCCCATCTTCCAGCAGCCATTTAGTCCAACCCATGAAAATGTTAGTCAGTTAAATTTATATCCAGATCAACCACCCCAGCAGCTTGCAGCTAATCTGCGGCGCGCCTTTTCAGCAATCGTCGCCGGCAATGTCAAAGACGAGGGAATTAAAGCGATTGAAGAGAAAGGGCCATTTTTAATCCATGGCGAGCCCAAAATTATGAGTCAACTCGATGCGCTGCTAAAAGACTTTATCAATCAGCATCGAATGAAACTACCAGGTAGCCATTACGAACCGTGTTATCAGGTCATCGTTAAGGAATCGCGTGAATAAACAGCTGTTAATCATTGATGCTTTGAATTTAATCAGACGATTAGATGCGATTTCACTTAAGCAATATCACAACGATGAGGAACGTCTTAAAGCGACCATTGCGGCAACCATCAATGGAGTGAATAAATTATTGGCCCAGTTTAACCCAAGCCATGTTGTCGCGGTATTTGAGCGCTCAGGCGATGATTGGCGCAATCGCCTTTATCCAGCTTATAAGGCTAATCGCAGCATAATGCCAGAGCACTTAAGTCAAGGACTTGAGATTATTCAGGATAAATTACTTGAACAAGGCATCGACTCTTTGCTCAATCCCGACATTCAAGCCGATGACCTAATTGCCACCTTAGCCAGTAAAGCCGCGGCTCGCTCTTTGCCAACCGTCATTGTTTCAACTGATCATGGCTACTGGCAGTTATTAGACAAACCGGGCATTGCGGTTTACGACTACTTCAAACATCACAAAATTACCCCACAAGATGTTCTAAAACGCTACCAGTTGCCCAGTCAATGGCTAGTTGATTACTGGGCGCTAACTGGCAACAGCGGCGTAAATCTGCCTGGTGTGCCTGGCATTGGGCCCAAAACAGCAGCTAAACTTATCAACGAATACCACAGTCTTGAAACGCTATTAAATCTGCCTCAAGGCCAAGATAAAGCCATTGATAAAATTCTAAAGCATCGCGCTGACGCACAGCTAACCTATCGGTTAATGCAACTGCTAACTTCGCTCCCTCTTGGCTTTAATCTCAGACAATTACGCTATATAAATCGTCCATCATAGTCAGACCTTTTGCATTGGCCCGATTTTTATCGAGTCAGTTGAAAAACATTTCATTTACAGTTAGGTTGTTTGACACAATAAAATCATAACTTATGTTATCGAGCACAAAGCGATATAGATCTCATGATTTTAAAGGCGAAATGAGCTACGTTTTACGCTAACATCAGACAACAATCGCGCCTTAAAATAAAAAATGGCCTCAGAGTACACTAAACTCTGCATTGACCACCTATAACAGTTCAGGAAGTAACTATGTCAAAAACCCGAATTACCGTCATCCCAGGCGATGGCATCGGCCCAGATATCGTAGCCAGTGCAACCCGCATCCTCGATCATGTTGGGTGTGACTTCACCTACGATTATGCTCTGGCAGGTCTTAGCGCACTTGAGCAGACAGGCGAGCTAATCCCACAGCAAACACTAGATTTAATCGAAAGCAATAAAATTGCCCTTAAAGGCCCGCTCACTACGCCAGTAGGCAAAGGCTTCACTTCTATTAATGTGACACTGCGCAAACATTTTGAACTTTATGCAAACGTTCGTCCGGTGCAAACATTTGAAGGGACCAAAGCTCGTTATAGCGGCATTGATATCATCACTGTTCGTGAAAATACCGAAGGAATGTATTCAGGACAGGGACAGATTGTTGACGATGCACGCACCATTGCTGAAGCAAAGAGCGTCATTACCCGAAAAGGTTCTGAGCGCGTCATTCGTTATGCTTATGAATTGGCTCGCCGAGAAGGTCGCAAAAAAGTCACCGCACTGCATAAAGCGAATATTCTCAAAACAACATCTGGTTTATTCTTAGAAGTGGCTCGAGAAATTGCCAAAGAATATCCAGATATCGAAAGCTCCGATATGATTGTCGATGCGGCATGCATGAACTTAGTGATGTATCCAGAGCGTTTTGACGTTATCGTAACCACCAACCTATTTGGCGATATCACCTCTGACCTTTGTGCAGGTCTCGTAGGTGGGCTTGGTATGGCACCAGGTGCGAACATTGGTGAAAAAGCAGCAATTTTTGAAGCGGTTCATGGCAGTGCTCCGGATATCGCCGGAAAAAATATCGCTAACCCTACGTCCATCATTCTGGCCAGTGTTCAGATGTTACGGCATTTAGCGATGCATAAGCAGGCAGATCAAATTTTCAATGCTCTAAAAGAAACCATCAAACAAGGCGACAGAGTGACTCAGGATTTAGGGGGCACAGGCTCTACTGATGAATTCACTCAGGCAATTATCGATCATCTATAATCTGCTTTGGCAGCACGCTTCTTGGCGTGCTGCTAAGACCATTTCCATGATTGATGTAGGCAGGCAAACACCGTTACCTCTTCTCGGTCGTGATACAGATGTTTAGCCCTGAGCTCATATTGCTGACCGGTTTGCTCTAATCCTTGACGTAAAAATTCTAGATCTTGAGCAATTTCAGCATAGCGCTTTTTCATCGGCAACTTCAGGTTAAATATCGCATAGCGACACCAACCTTGTGTCAACCATTTAAGCATTAAACGCGTAACGCGCGATGGTTTTTCTACCATGTCACAAACTAACCAACTGATATTATTGCGAGCAGGCACATACTTAAAACCATCTTCGCGATAATGTTTGACCTGCCCCGATTGCATTAGATTTTCAGCCATTGGGCCATTATCTATCGCAGCAACATACATACTGCGTCGCACCAGCTGATAGGTCCATCCCCCCGGACAAGCGCCTAAATCGACCGCATGCTGGCCGCTTTGCACATAACGCTCGCGTTCATCATCATTCAGTAATACCGCAAAAGCTTCATCTAGCTTTAACGTCGAACGACTGGGCGCTTCACTACTTTGTCGAAGTCGTAAAATGCCCATAGGATATGGGCTGGAATTGGCTATCAGGCGATATCCGACAAATACGTGTCTGCCATCAAGCCAAAATAGCTGCAGTAATGCAGGAGCCTTACGATGCAATCGTTTGTGCATAGCATTTTCAAGAGGTCTGGCAAACTTCTTACAAAATCCAGACATCTGTTTGCCATCATTCGTATCCGGCCAATCCTGGGCAACTGC
The DNA here is from genome assembly GCF_046054195.1 of Celerinatantimonas sediminis. Classification (NCBI taxonomy): domain Bacteria; kingdom Pseudomonadati; phylum Pseudomonadota; class Gammaproteobacteria; family Celerinatantimonadaceae; genus Celerinatantimonas; species Celerinatantimonas sediminis. The sequence continues at coordinate 49,908 of NZ_JBEQCS010000018.1, read as the reverse complement.
TGAGAAATGGGGAAGATCAGCTAGCGCTTCAACAATTGCGCTAATTCGGTCGGTTTCATCAAGCTCGAGTAAACAAGTGACAACCTGCCACTGGCGAGTAAAAACGAGCGAGCGAAAATCTATATTTTGATGTAAATAGTCAGCATCGCTGTCATTGAAACACTCAAAAACCACATATCCTTGGTTTGGTTTAGTACGAGAAAAACCAGCCACCTGCAACTGGCTGGCACTTTGCTGAATTTCGGCAGCACAATCACTTTCAAAGCCGCCTCTGCAGCTTAATAACAACGAACGAGTCACAATCTTATCCTGCGCGCTTAACTTTTAATAACATGACCCACCCGACCATCATTAACACGCCACCGATGGGAGTAACAGGACCAATCAGCATTGCCAAAGAAGAACGAATATCTTCAGGCAACACCGCTAACAAATAAAGGCTCCCAGAAAAACACCAGCTTCCAACAATCCAGAATTTGCCACTACGAGAGGCACTATTGGCGACAGCCAGAGCACATCCCAGATGAATTAACTGATACATGACAGCGGTATGGATCCAACCCAACGCTTGCTCAGCAAGCAGATGAGATAAACCATGTGCCGCGCCCGCGCCCATGGCAACCGCGAGTAAACCGCCAATCGCTATGGCTAGTCGCCAAGGGAATGAATATGACATTGAATAAAACCTTTGATTTGTAATGCAACGCTTTGTAAATTATCTTGCCAGCTCAAACCACTTTTCTTACGTGGCTTAAAGCTATGTTCACCGTCATTAACCCAAAATAACTGGGCCTGTTTGGGCAACATTTGAGACGTGATTTCAGAGCAATTTCCAAATGGATCGCGCTCACCTTGCGCTATCAATAACGGCGTTGATAGTTGAGCTAAATGCTCACCTTTGTTGCGCTCTGGTTTTCCCGGGGGATGAAATGGAAATCCCAACACAATCACACCCGATAATCTTGTATTTGCTAATGCAACATGAGTCGCAACTCTTCCCCCCATTGATTTACCGCCGATAAAAATCGGACCTTGCCATGTGGTTGGGATCGCTTGATTAAAAGATTCAATCAGCGTATCCAAGCGATCTGGAGGGAGACGTTTTTGCTCGGCAAGCATACGCTGCATATAAGGGAAATTAAAGCGAAGAACGGCAATTTCATCAGTCAGTAATGGCACTAATTGTTGGAAAAACTCATGCTCCATACCAGCGCCAGCACCATGCGCTAACACGAGCAACGGAGCATCTTTTGGTCCTTGTAATAGAGTTACTGGACTACTCAACGACATCAGCTCCAAATTCACGCTGCTCTTCTTTAACGAGATTGATCATCCATTCACGAAAAGCTACGATTTTACCTTGTTCAGCCTGCGATGGATGGCAAACCAAATAATAAGCATTCTGGCTCATCAGTACCTGCTCAAATGGGCAGACTAATCGCCCCGCTTCAATTTCTGGCTTAGCAAGTACAGAATGGCCCAAGGCAACACCTTGACCATAAATGGCGGCCTGCAAAACCATGGTTGAATGGGAAAAAATAGGCCCTTGATTGACATCTACTTTCACGCCTACCTGTTTAAACCAGGCTTTCCAGTCACGCCGTGATGAATCATGCAAAAGCGTGTGATAACGCAGATCTTCAGGTTTATTTAACGGTTTATCACCATTAAGCAACAGCGGTGAACAGACAGGAATAAGATACTCTGTGTGCAACTTATCGGCTCGTAAACCGCTCCAGTTACCACGGCCATAATAGACCGCCACATCCACATCATCGGTTAAGGAACCTTCATTCATATCAAGTGCTTTAATTCGCACATCGATATCGGGATGCAACTGACTAAACTGCGACAATCTTGGCACTAGCCACTGAATAGCAAAGCTTGGCTGCAGACTAACAGAAATAGCCCCCTTTTCACCGCGGGCTAATAACCGATCGGTTGCCTCACTCAAAGAAATAAAAATATCTTTAATATCTAAGAAATAACTTTGCCCCTCTTCAGTTAAGAGCAATGAACGGTTTTTACGACGAAATAATTTAAGACCTAAATACTCTTCGAGTCCTTTGATCTGATGACTCACTGCTGCCTGAGTCACAAACAGCTCTTCTGCTGCACGTGTAAAACTCAAGTGCCTTGCTGCAGCTTCGAAGGCTTTCAGCGCATTTAGTGGGGGTAAACGACGAGCCATTTAACAACCTGTTAACGGATAAAATTTTCTAATCTCAGTGGATTATAATTTATCTATTGCCGCCAATCCAGTAAACCAATATAGTGCACTTGCACCAAACGGGGGCTTCCAAATGTAGCAGAGCTCCATCTGCTACACATGTAAGTCCAACCATTTATAGTGGTCATTTGGTTGCGATGTTGTGTTTGCATTAGTCGGTTCTTTGCCGACTTACCTCCTGTACATTTGACTTGTCTGTCAAATCGCTTCTTGGCTAAGCATCTTTTGCTTAGCCTTTTTTTTAACCACAGTCGGCTATTAGCAAAACTAAGACCAGATCTCCGGCACTACCGTCAATACTCAATAAAAAATAAAGACGATAATCTAAAAGATCTGGCTACTCATAAAAACTAACCTAACAGTGAACGATGCACTTTAATCACTGCTTTTTTCACTTGAGCTGGTTTACCATCAACCGCCACTAAAGGCCGATGAGGGCAGTTCGGTGCAAAAACAATGAACTCACCACTGTGCAATGTAACAAACCGTTCACTACGAGGCTCACCGAATCCTAAATCACATTTACCGAACAGATCTTCAGTGATTTTGGCCATTGGCTCTAACGAATAGCCATAGCTTTCTTCACCCGATAAGACGACTTGGATATCGAGATAATTTTGATGGCACTCACTGCGACGCTCATCGAGTAGCTGAGTAGTATCCTCAGATACAGTATAAAAGAGTTTATCCCCTTCGATTTCATGACGTCCAACAGGTGCTTCAGCATTCAAAGAAACCAGTAATGATTTTAGTATTTTTCCAAGAGTAGGTGCGATAGGCTCAATAAGAGCAGCTTCGCTCAGCTGACCTTGTAACATAATTATTCCTTAACGGGTGAGACTTCTTGATTACGAATGGCTGCCCAGATGATGAGAATAGCCAGGATGTAAATCATAACCCCAGAGTTATGTGAAAACATTGACTGAGTTAGGGCAAAATCCATAAAACTAACCGGCACTAAAACACCAGCCATCGCAAGGCTCTTTAACTGCCAATTATTTCGATAACGAATCACTTTAAGCGCAAAGGATCGCATCGGGACGAGATACACAAACAATAAAAGAATAAAACCAACGGCCCCGTACTCGCTTAGATTAGTCAGATATTCATTATGCGCGTGTCCAAAAGGTACAACCTCTTGGTTAATGATGCCTCTATCGGCCAACTGCTGTTTGTATTGGCGAAGATCATATTTTCCAACGCCCAACACTGGATGCTCCCGAAACATATAAAGGGCCGCTTTCCACATCTGAAAACGCATACCGACAGAGGTATTTTCATTGTGCCCACTCACATAATTTTGAATATTGGAAGCTGCTTCTTCAATGCGCTGGCTAACCCCTAACTGAGGAACACAACCAACGGCAATAGCAAGCAATACAAACCCGGCAAAAATCATTTTGACACGTTTTTTACCAATCAACTCCCGACCTTGCCAAAAGATATAGATAATTGCCATCGGCAACGCAATCCAACCACCACGAGAACCTGATAAAATGGACGCAAAAATACCGCTAAGCCCACCTAAAGCCATAAGTACGACGCTACGATATTGTTTAAGCGCTTTAAAATACAAAATCCCGGTTAAGCTTAAGAGACCCAACAGCATTGCGATATCACCGAACATAATCGGATGCATATTCGATTTGGCTCGATAAAATCCCTCTAAAAATCGCTCATAGCCCCCAATGGCAACACCAGCTATCGCACCGATAGCAAAACCATACCAAAGCCAACTAAGCTTAAATGGATAGCGTCGTAAAAATAGATAGAGCAAAACACCGATGACAAACCGTGAAGGTTTATCAAAGCCCGTCGCTTCCACTACATGCACAAAGCGAAATAAGATAAAGCTCAAGCCATAAATAACAAATGTTGCCAAAAGATATTTATCGGACTTATCAAGCAAGCCCCAAGTACCGCGGGCGTTAAACGCCAGCATGGTTAAAGACCCCAACAACAATAATGTGGCACCGTAGCTATAACCACTTCTTATTGTTAATGCCATTGCGAAAATTAAAAAAATCCCTGTCGAAGACCAATATGCAACTAGTTTGGATTTAAATTCGAACATGTTCATAATATAACCAGTTGAAGTAATCATTTATATTTCTTATCAGCAAGCTATAGGCACACAACTAACATCTTCAGTTGTAAAATATTAGTCCCAAATAGGCTCAACTCCCTGTCAGCACAAGAGCACTATAAGGAAGGACCATCATCGAAAAATTGATAATGCTTTGATTTGTCCGAATAAAAGAATAGCCCATCAATAGACAATAGGCGAAATAATCCACTTTTATTTGAGCAAAATAAAAATATCTCAATGTCATGATATTCGTCCATATTTTATGTGAATTTATTGGTAGATGGCAGGACAAAACATAGGTAAGCATGAAAAATCGTAAGAATTAATTAAGTATTGATGAATTATTAAACACAAGAGTATGAGAATAGGTTCTTCAAGGCCGAACTTAAAACACACTTGAGAACTTAATCGATTCAAAATAAATTTGTACGTCACCATTTTGTCTAATTTGGCTCTACCTCATCCAAAAGCGTCTTAACCTCGCCAATTAGAACAACAAAACTCTCAACGTAGGTAGATATTTTTAATGTGATATCAGTCAATTTACATGAGAGATACAATCGAACCGACTTTCGCTTCATGTAGAATAAGTGCTAATCAATCAGTTAAAAATGACTTATGTAAGACCAGCGCAGCGCCTTTGGGGCAATGAGACGATATTCATGTAAGGAGGTTGGCCATGTTTTGGGAACGAAAACTAGATGAATTTGTCACACAGATAGTATCCAAGCGCGAATTACCTCTGCAAATTCATCTTTGGAATGGCAAGGAAATCGACCTTGCTAAAACCCCAAAAATTGTCGTTGATGTGCCATCTGTTGCAGCATTACGTTATTTAATTCACCCTTCGTTAGATGGTCTTGGCGAGGCTTATGTTGAAGGGAAACTGCAGATTAACGGCAAAGTTCAAGACATTATCGAAATTGCAACCGCTCTTGTGCAAACATCCCATGATGACCAACCCATCGCCACAAAATCGAAACGATATCACCATTCTAAAAAAGTCGATGCCAAGTCCATATCTTATCACTACGATGTTTCAAATGAGTTCTATCGTGAATGGCTCGATAAAGACATGGTTTATTCTTGCGGGTATTTTCACTCGCTTGATGACAGTCTTGATAAAGCTCAAGAACAAAAAATAGACCACATTCTTAACAAAATACGCCTACAGCCTGGACAAACACTCCTAGATGTCGGATGTGGTTGGGGGGCGTTAATTATTCGCGCGGCCCAAAAATACGGAGCAAAGGCAGTTGGTGTCACAATTTCAGAACAACAATATGAAGAAGCCAAACGACGCATAAAAAATTTAGGGCTTGATGATTGCTGTGAAGTACGCTTTCAAGACTACCGAGATGTTACAGGCCAGTTTGATCGCATTACCAGTGTTGGCATGTTCGAACATGTGGGGCTTAAAAATTTGCACGAGTATTTTGCTAAGCTGAATTCACTGCTAGCCGATGATGGCATTATTATGAACCATGGGATCACCTCATCAGATCCGGCATCTAGTGGTGCACCAGCCGGCGGCGGCGAATTTATCGACAAATACGTTTTTCCCAACGGAGAACTTCCCCACATCGGGTTGGTCCTTCAGGAGATGTCTCGAGCAGGCCTTGAAAGCACCGATATTGAAAACCTGCGTCGTCACTATGCTATGACGCTGGAGCATTGGGCTGAGCGTTTTGAAGCGAAAAGTGAAAAACTACAAAAAATGGTTGATGAAAAACACTTTCGGATCTGGCGGATTTATCTGGCAGGTTGCGCCTATGCATTTCACCAGAACTGGGTTAGCATTCATCAAGTAGTCGCGACCAAAGCAGGTCGTTATGTTTTACCGCTAACCCGTGACTACATCTACAAATAAAATAGCGACATCGTTTTTTATACAAAGGGCCATTTGGCCCATTATATGATTCATTAAATGGTTATAGGTGGCGTTTAAATACTGGTTTCAACTCGGTTGATTCATCAGCGCAATACTGATACCCATCGACGTCAAATTTCAGCAGTTCAGCAGGGGTTTTAACTTGGTTTTCAGCCATATAACGCACCATCATACCGCGAGCTTTTTTAGCATAAAAACTGATAATCTTATACTGACCATTTTTAAAATCTTTAAAAATGGGGCTAATGACAGGAACTGTCAAATTCTCAACCCGAACCGATTTAAAATATTCATTCGAAGCTAGATTGATGAGGTATTCAGCCTTTTGCTCGGTAATCGTCTCATTTAAGAGATCAGTAATGATATTGCCCCAAAATGCATACAAATCTTTGCCGCGAGGGTTATCAAGTTTAATCCCCATTTCAAGCCGATACGGCATCATCAGATCAAATGGCCGAAGTATTCCATATAACCCCGATAAAATTCGTAAGTGTTCATTCACCCATTGTGTGCCAGACTCATCAAGCGAGAGCGCATCTAATCCGGTATAAACATCACCTGTGAAAGCATAAATGGATGCCTTTGCCTGCGGCTGTGCAAATGGTGTCTGCCACTGCGTAAAGCGCGCCGCATTAAGACCTGCGAGCTTATCGCTGATTTTCATCAACGAGGCAATTTGCGCCGGAGTCAGTTGTTTAGCTCTGTTTGCTAAGACTTGGCTATGTTCAAGCAATAGCGGCTGGGTATAGTCACGCTTTGGCGCAGGCGTTTGAAAATCTAAGCTTTTAGCCGGAGAAATCACTGCTAACATGTTTGAGTCCTTCACGATAATCTTATTTGTGGAGTTTACCGGGCAATCTTAAGCGCGTCTAATCAATGGCTCATATCAATATCAAATGCGTTAACAATCAATCATTGACTAAAGCGCCTCGAATATACACAAACTAAATGCCATGGTTAAAATGGTGTAGTTATCAAAGTTTATGCTTTACACTAACTCAGAGCATATGCTTTTACCTTTCATTTAAAGTAGTAAAACCATGAGTATCGAACAGCAAATACAATCTATTCGCAGCCAAATTGCAGAATCTGAACAGCGTTATCATCGTCAAGGCCAAGTAAAATTGCTAGCCGTAAGCAAAACCAAGCCGTTAAGTGCCGTTGAGCAAGCATATCATGCCGGACAGCGCTGCTTTGGCGAAAATTACGTTCAAGAAGCTGTAGATAAAATTCAAGCAGCAGCTGAGTCACACTGGTGTCAAGAGCCTCTGGAATGGCATTTTATTGGCCCATTACAGTCAAATAAAACACGTCTAGTGGCAGAGAATTTTGACTGGGTGCAAACCGTTGACAGAGCCAAAATAGCGCAGCGTTTAAACGACCAGCGCCCATCACATCAAAAAGCTTTAAATGTCTGTATTCAGGTGAATATCAGCCATGAAGAAAGTAAATCAGGCATTGATTTAAACCAATTAAGTGCTTTAGCAGAACTTGTTTCACAATTGCCTAATCTAAAATTCAGAGGGCTGATGACCATTGGCACCAGAGGCAAAGCCCAAGAAGAATTTCCGCTAATGCAACAAGCATTTAATCATTTAAAAAATGACTACCCCGAACTAGACACACTATCGATGGGAATGACTGGCGATATGCCACAAGCCATTGAATATGGCAGTACCTTGGTTCGGATAGGAACCGCTATTTTTGGTGAGCGGGATTACACTCAACAACACCATTGATAAAGTAACTAAAATAACAGGAGAGCTATGAGTACCCCACGCATTGTATTTATCGGAGCAGGCCATATGGCCAGTAGTTTGATCGGCGGAATGGTCAAACAAGGTATGGATGCACAGTTTATTGGAGCCTGTGATCATAATCCCCCCAAGCTTCAAGCATTGCATGAGCAATACCAAATTCATACTTATCTAGATAGTCTCACAGCTCTTGCCAATGCCGACGTGGTCGTTCTGGCAGTTAAACCTCAAGTAATGCAAACCTTATGTGAACAGCTAAAAGAAGAAGGCGATATTCAAGATAAATTGTTTATCTCGCTAGCAGCTGGTATTACCTGTGCGCATCTAAAAAAATGGTTGGGTGATGTTGCAGTGATTCGGGCAATGCCAAATCTTCCAGCTAAAGTTGGTCTGGGTTTAACCGCATTATTTGCCAATCCACAAGCAAATGACGAGCATAAACAAATCGCGACTCAAACACTGCAATCAGTTGGCGAAGTGATCTGGGTTGAAAATGAACAAGGCATTAACCATATTATTGCAGCAGCAGGCAGTGCACCGGCTTATTTCTTCTTGTTCATGGATGCCATGAGCCAATATGCACAGCAGCTCGGTTTTAGCGCTGAACAGGCTCGAGCCATTGTCACTCAAACAGCCTTGGGAAGCGCCACCTTAGCAGCTCAAGAGATGGATACGTCGCTCGGACAGATGTGTGCCAATGTTGCAGTCAAAGGCGGTACCACAGCTGAAGCTGTCAATGTTTTTGAAAATGCGGGTCTGCGTGATACAGTCAAGCAAGCTATGCAGGCCGCAATAGACAGAAGCAAACAACTCGAAGATCAACTGTAACGAGAACAGATAACTTTATGATGGCTTTAACCTACTTAATCAAAACTGTATTTGACCTGTATCTGATGGTCGTGATTTTAAGAGTCTGGTTGCAACTTGCCCGAGCTGATTTTTACAACCCATTCAGCCAATTTGTAGTCAGAATCACTAATCCATTTTTGAGGCCTCTAAGAAGAATGCTTCCTGGTTATGCAGGAGTAGACTGGGCAGGAATTGTCTTTGCATTCATTGTCAGTGCAATAAAAATATCTTTGATATTATATATCCAAACGGGAACAATGTATTTACATTGGATTCCTTGGTTTACTCTGTTAACAGTAATAAAAAAATTTGGACTTCTACTATTCTGGATCTTATTGATTAGGGCTATTTTAAGTTGGGTAAGTCAAGGACGCAGCCCTGTTGAATATGTGATGCTGCAGTTAACAGAACCATTGCTTGCCCCTATTCGCCGAATTATTCCAGTGATGGGCGGTTTAGATTTATCGGTTTTAGTGGTGTTTATTTTACTTAATTTCATTAATATTCTCTTTGCCACACACATTCCTTATTGGAACCTTGTCTAAGAGCTCGGGGCGCTATCTAGCGCCCTTTATTTTATCCAGACCTTCATTTGAGATTTAACTTCTAGCTCATTTTTGGCTAAACAAACCACTGCCATCTATACTCATCTTAATTTAAAGCAATCACTTACTTATGCGCTCATCTAGCAGGTTTAACCCCCAATCCAAGCGCATTTGATTATAAAAACAGTGAATAAAGGCAAAAAAGCATCCGTTAGTGTTGTCCTTGGGTCTTACTCATGCTTGTACCTGTCTTTGACTTAAGCCAAAGGAGTGCAGATTGACGAATCAACAAAGCCCTGAATATGTCGTTGGAATTGGCGCGTCAGCAGGTGGTTTAGCAGCGCTTCGGGAACTTATTTGTGAACTTGCAGCTGACCTTGATGCTGCAATTATTGTCGCCCAACACTTATCTCCCACCTATAAAAGCTTACTGGCTGAGTTATTACAAAAAGAGACTTCGTTAGTGGTTAGCGAAGTAGAAATGCCACAATCTATTGAAAATGGTCATATCTATATCTGCCCTCCTGATTACGATATTGAGCTCAAGCAAGGACAATTAGAGCTTATTAAAACAACTCGCAAAACCTCTCCGAAACCATCGATTAATCTTCTCTTTGAGAGTATTGCCAGAGAATATCCAGACCACTGCATTGGAATTATTTTATCGGGAACAGGCACTGATGGCGCTAAAGGCATTGTGAGTATTCAAAATGCTGGAGGCCTCGCCATCTGCCAAGATCCTAAAACAGCAGAATATGATTCTATGCCAGATGCTGCCATTACCAGGGGAAATATTGAGCAAGTTCTACCAGCTGCTCAAATTGGGCGAAAATTAAAAGAGTTAATTCATGCTGATTGGACCCAAGTCTCAGCCCCAGAACCACCAGCAGAAGGCCAACCGGAACAATTGTTAGAGCAACTCTTACAAGGAATTTGGCGCCACTGCCAAATCGATTTTTCGGGTTATAAAACGGCGACGCTTATCCGCCAAAGTGAACGTCGCATGACGCTATTACAACTCAATGACCTACAGGACTATCTACACTATGTTCGTCAGCATGATAACGAATATGAAAATCTCGCTCGGGCTTTTCTGATTTGTGTCACTGAATTTTTCCGTGATAAAGATGCTTTTAAAACCATGGAAAAATGCCTTAAAAATATCAAAGCACAAAAAAAGCTCGGCGAAAAAACACGTATTTGGGTTCCAGGTTGTGCCACCGGAGAAGAAGCATACAGCATTGCCATGCTGTGGGATCAAATCAACGATGGGAATACCCAAGAATATCCCATTCAGATTTTTGCCTCCGATTTGGATGAACAATCCGTTAATTTTGCTCGAAAAGGCATATACAGCCCGCAGACCACAGACAAATTACCTACGCAGCTCGTTGAACATTATTTTGACAACAGCGATCCAGAAAAAATGGTTATCGACAGAAAATTACAAGAAATGACCATCTTTTCTAAGCACGACCTCATCAAAGATCCCCCCTTCTTAAAACTGGATCTGATCTCCTGTCGCAATGTCATGATTTATTTTAAAAGCAAGCTTCAGAGGGATATTTTTAATAATTTTCACTATGCTCTCAATGAACATGGTGTGTTAATTCTCGGTTCTGCAGAAACTTACTCGGGAAATGGCGACTATTTCACTCAAGCTAAAAATGAGCGTTTTTTTATCCGTAATGACTTTGCAAAGTCCCGCATCAGCCGTGTCGCCCATTATCAACTCCAAACCATGCCAAACATTGTCAAAAAGAAAAAAGAGGTCATCTCGGCATTACAAAAACATCTACTTGAGAAATATGCCCCGCCCAGCGTCTTAGTTTCAACAAATAACCAAGTGATTGAAACATATGGAGAGCTCAATTCGCATCTGAGTTTCCCCTCAGGCAAAATTGATTTTGATATATTTAATTTATTACCCCAAGAAAATCGTGCTGAGCTCAGAGCATTACTTTTCAAACTCAATAAGCATAACGGCGAAGTTTTAAGCCCCGTTTATCACCATAACAGAAAGCACCATCAACTCAGAGCCAATCGCCTAGATCCAAAAGATCCCGAATCACCAATTAGTATCTCATTTGAACCCCCAAAAGAGCCGGAATTTATTCCAGCCAACGAATCTGAGTTAATCGATGACTACAGCGAACAACAGATAGCCATTTTGCAAGAGGAGCTCTCGAATACTCGAGAGCATCTACAAAATGTGGTAGAGCAGTTAGAAAGTTCAAATGAAGAGCTCCAATCGCTCAATGAAGAGTTGCAATCATCAAGCGAGGAGCTTCAGGCATCAAATGAAGAGCTAGCGACCTCCAATGAGGAGCTGCAAGCCACCAATGAAGAACTATCCAGTGTAAATGACGAACTGGGGCTTAAAAGTCACAGTTTATCTGATGCGCTGGACGATCTAATCAATATTCAAAATGCCGCATCAGTGGCCATTGTCGTAGTGGATTTAGAGTTTCGGATTAAACGGGTGAATGCCGTTGCAGGGCGAACTATCGGCATATTAGAGACAGATATTAATCGAGATTTTTCGACCTTATCGCTACGTTTACCACTTGAGTCAATCACCAAAAATATCGCGCGAGTGATTTCAGCTAAACGCGTTCCAAATATGGAGATAGACAATGGGCATTCTCAATTACAAGTTTGTATTCAGCCCTATCGCAGCCAGAATGGAGATATTTTAGGCGCAGTATTAACTTTTAGTGATATCAGCAACTTAAAAGCTCACGAAGCGGCACTAAAAGAAATTAACCAACTGTTTGAAGATTTTACCCAAAGTTCTGCTCAAATTTTATGGATCCAAGAACCGAGCTTTGGCCGAATGCGCTATGTTAGCCCGGCCTGTTACCAAGTCTTAGGGCTCGATCCGGTCATGTTGATTCGCGATAGCGAATATATCTTTAAAATCATGACCAGCAAAGATGCTCGCCACTACCGCCAAGAACATATGCGTAGTTACAAAACCCCGTGGTCATTTCGTTTTCAGATTATTCATCCGTTGGATGGTGCTAAACATTGGCTGGAGTCTCGGATCTTCCCGGTAGCCAATAAAGATGGCGAGGTCATGTATCTATCTGGCATCACCTATGACATCACCCAAGAGATTGAGCAAAAAGTACCAGATATTGGCCTAGACAGTTTATTTGATATTTTAGTTGATCAAAGTAGCGACCTGATTTTAGGGATTGATCAAGACCTCACTATTCAAATGATCTCACACAGTGATCAAGAGCTTAGTCAATACCAAGGTGAAAGTCCGGAAAGCTTTTTAACCAAAGCGCAGTGGCTCTACCTGAAACATCAACTGCGTGATAACAAAAGTAGCCGAAAAAAATTTATTTACCACAATCGACAACGCAAACCATCAGCGACGGTCCAATTTGAAGAGGTGATCATCACCACCGAACCCCTACAGACCAATAGCAAATATGCTGCATTAATTGTATTAAAAAATAAAAAAACCAGCCTGCCTGTTTCGAAAAAGAATCAGTTGGTATCGGAGGTCTTCAACAGTACTCGTGATGGGATGTTAATCCTTGATGATGAAGGATTGGTTTTAACCGCCAACCCTTCGGCATTAAAAATACTCAATATGAGCGAGGAAAACTTAGTTGGGCGCAAACCCAATTTATTTCCAAATGTGAACAGCACAGAAGTATTCAGCGATGAAATTATACAAGCGCTTGAAAGCGATCATCATTGGTTTGGCGAACTGCATGTCAAAACGACACACAATGATTTTGTCACCTTAGAGGTTGAGCTTACCGAGCTTAATAAAACCCACGCGGATGATGAAGGCCGCTATACCGTCGTATTTACCGATATCACTGAGCGGCGCTCTTTTGAAGAAACCATCTACCGCCAAGCAAATTTTGACACACTAACGGGGCTGCCTAATCGGGCTTTGCTCATTGACAGACTCAATACCGAGTTAAAACACGCTGAAAGAGAACAAACTAGCCTAACATTGATGTTCATCGATTTAGATAGATTTAAAGAGGTAAACGATTCATTAGGCCATGAAGCAGGTGATGAACTTTTGGTTTTAGTCACTCAGCGGATTTCTCAGCTCATTCGCAAATCAGACACCTTAAGCCGATTTGGCGGCGATGAGTTTATTTTATTGATGCCCAAATACCACCGAGACCAAGCCCCAGAAATCATTGCTCAATCCATTTTACGAGAACTCGACCATGCCTTTACCATCAAAGGCAAAACCATATTTATCTCAGCATCTATTGGTATTTCAGTGTATCCGCAAGATGGTTTAGCAGCATCGGAACTGCTCAGTAATGCAGATGCCGCCATGTATCAGGCCAAATCATCAGGGCGGCACAGCTTTGCTTATTTCCAACCACAGATGAACCAAGATGCAGCACTTCGTGTCAGCTTGGAAGCAGAGCTTAGACAAGCGATTAAAGACACCGATTTAATTGTTTACTATCAACCGATTCTAGCGTCGAAAACACGCCAAATGGTGGGGATGGAAGCGTTAGTACGCTGGCAACATCCTAAATTGGGCATTTTGCCGCCGAATGAATTTATACCTTATGCCGAAGAAATTGGCTTAATTCTACCAATTACCCGGTTGGTACTAGAAGATGTCGTCGCACAGCTACACTTTTTAAAACAACATGCCCAGTATGAAATTCCAATCTCTGTCAATTTCAGCGCCAAACTACTGCGCGATATTGATATTGAAGATCTCTTTAATAACATCGAAGTTGACCTTTCGCTGTTAACCGTAGAAGTCACCGAATCGGTATTTATCGGCAATACAGTTCTGGTTCTGAAAAACATTAACTGGCTGAAAAGTAAAGGAGCGCTCATTGCCTTAGATGATTTTGGCACTGGGTATTCATCGCTCTCATACATTCGCAAGTTTCCAGTGGACATCATTAAAATTGACCGGGAATTTGTCAGCGAAGCTCACGCTAAAAAACGTGATGAAGCCTTGGTTGAAGGAACGGTAAAAATGGCTCATGGCATTGGCTCTATTGTCGTGGCAGAAGGCGTTGAAAAAGAAGAACAAGCCATATTAATGGAGCATCTTGGCGTTGATCGCATGCAAGGTTATCTGTTTTCAAAACCAGTCACGATGCAAGAAATAGATAGCAAATTTCTGCACTAATTGAGACAAGTATGGACGCTAAACAGTCTTTATTTAACTACAAATTATGGTTTTTAAAAATTATTGCTATTTGGCTAATTTTATTAGCATTTGTCGGCACCGTTGAATATTTGCTTTATAGCTCAGAGGTTAAAACATTTCGCATTAAAACGATTGGAGAACAACACCAAGCGGTTAAATCAGGCCGAGATATTCTGGTTGGCCATTTTTCATCCTCATTAGATGATGTGCGTTATTTGGCGAAATTATCCAGTATTAAAGATTTTTTAGCCAATCCAGAACAACGCGAGACCAAAGCACAAGTAACATCCGATCTATATCAGTTTATCGCCACCAAATATCGCATCTACATGCAGGCCCGAATTTTAAATGAAAATGGGCAAGAGTTGATTCGAATCGATAAAAGTGACGATAACGAGCACGCCAGCATCATCAGTGCCGACCAACTGCAAAACAAAGCCCACCGCGACTACTTCGTGGACTCAGCATCACTGGTTCCCGGTGAGATTTATATATCTCGGTTTGATTTAAACATTGAACATCACAAAATTGTGCGTCCGTTTCAGCCGACTTATCGGTTTGTTATCAACTTAGGCCTTGATGTTCATGGTCATAAAGTATTCTTAATTCTTAACTGTGATGGCTCAAATATTCTGACCCAATTAAGAAAGCTAAGTGCCAGCACAGATGTTCCCCTGTGGGTTGCTAACTCAGCAGGTTATTTTATCAAAGGCCCGAGAGAGGAAGATGAATGGGGCTGGCAGATAGCCGAAAGGGCTAAACAAAACCTAGCCACTCTATATCCTTCGTTATGGGAGCAGCTATGTGATGCCAATACTCGTAATGCTCAACCGTTAGAGATGCTGACCTTTGAAGAAGTGAATATCAAAAAGCGTCTCATTGAGCTTTGTACTCGCCACTTAAAATCCGATTTTAACCGCTTTTATGTCATCTCTTATCTGTCCGCTCAACAGGTTCAAGCCAACAACCAGCAGATATTTAACCATCTGTTTTACCAGTGGTTACTTGGCGGAGCATTTATCACTGTGGTGATGGTTGGTTTTGCGTGGCTTGACTACAAACGCTGCAAAAAAATCGACCAGCAATACTTTGCAATTGTTCATTTACAGCAAAAACAACAAAGCACGATGGTGGCACTTGAGAAATCCAATCGATCTCTTGAGCAATTTGCCTATATAGCCTCGCACGATTTGCAAGAGCCACTGCGCGTAATAGCCAGTTATGTGGACTTATTTACCAAACGTTATCAAGAACAGCTCGATGACAAAGCACAACAATATCTGTTTTACATCAGTGACGCGACAGCTCGAATGCGAAATCTAATTTTTGACCTTCTGCACTATTCGCGCGCTCAAGCCAAACCTCGTGAATTTCATGAGGTGGCACTAAAACAAGTCTTTGAGAAGATAAGTGCCGATCTTAGTGAGCGGATAGCAGAAAAGAATGCGCAAATTGATTACGCCTCACCATTACCAACCGTTTTAGGTGATCAACGACAGCTTTATCAGCTTTTTTTGAATCTACTAACCAATGCGCTTAAATTTACTCAACCCGAGCAAACAGCAACAATCACCATTAGCGCCGCCGAACAAGAACAAAATTGGCAAATTCAAGTCAAAGATAATGGCATTGGCATTGCCAAAGAACATCAACAAGAAATTTTCGATATTTTCCGTAAACTCAATCAAAGCGATCAATATCCAGGAACTGGCATAGGGCTGGCCATTTGCAAAACTATCGTAGAAAACCATCATGGGAAAATCGAACTAGACTCTGAGCCAGACAAAGGAACGACGTTTATAATTACCTTACCCAAACATCAAATTTCAGATGATACCGATGATGGGTTTAACTCATAAAATAGTGAGGCAACAATGAACGATAACGCATCTAACTGTGATGACTGGTTTGAACATTCAACCCATCGTTATCAATTGCTTCATATAGAAGACAGTATGGCCGATCAGATGTTGGTACGAGAAGTTCTTGAACAGGCAAATGAAACATACTATCACCTGACTCAGGTCCCCAGCATGGCAAAAGCTGAGCAATTAGCAAAAGAGCCATCGCATCCGCACTTTGATATCGTGTTACTGGATCTAAACTTACCTGATTCGCAGGGGCTTGACTCGCTGCAACAGACCTTAAAATTATACCCAAGTACACCCATTATTGTTTTAACTGGGTTTGAACGAGATACCCTCGGGCTACAAGCCATATCTATGGGCGCAGAGGATTATATCAGCAAAAGCCAAGTTACCAACGCCGACTTATTAATCAAAACAATTCAATATGCCATTGCCCGAGCCAATCGCCCTGTCGTAAGCGGCCAAGAAACAGAGCAACAAACTGAATCACATAACAATTATTATTTAAGTGATGATTCTGAAGATGACAGGCCACTTCGAAATACCGATCCAGATCTCTTTATGAGCCTTTGTAAGAACCAACAAGAGCTCATCACCGTCTATACTGACTCAACAAATAGCAGTGATAAACGTAAGCAAATAGAACAGCTTATTAAAACAATTATTCATAAGTTAGGTGATGCCAAGGCAGAACCATCAGATCTCATTGATGTAAATAAAACAGCTCTGGGCAACCGTTGTCGGGATGAGTCCCCTACTCGCGCAGCCCAGCTTAAAGAAAATAATCGGGAGCTATTGCTGAACATGCTCACGCAGTTATCCCTTTGGTATAGCCAAGAAACATAACTTATTTTGGGAAGTAAATTGCTATGCAAAATAATAAACGTCCGTTATATATCCCTTATGCAGGCCCCGCGTTACTTGAAACGCCACTTTTAAATAAAGGTAACGCGTTTACACAACAAGAACGCAGTGATTTTAACCTCACCGGGCTAATTCCACAGGCAATTGAAACCATTGAAGAACAAACCCAGCGAGCGTTAGAGCAGTATCGCAGTTTTCGTAGCGATATGAATAAACACATTTTTCTGCGCAATATTCAAGACACCAACGAGACGCTCTTCTATCGATTAGTCACAGAGAATATCGTTGAAATGATGCCAATCATCTACACACCAACGGTAGGACTAGCATGCGAGCAATTTTCAAATATTTATCGTCGCTCCCGCGGACTATTCATCACCTATCCAGATAAAGATAATATTGAGCAGGTTTTAAATAACGCCACTCGCCACAACGTCAAAGTGATTGTGGTCACCGATGGCGAGCGCATTTTAGGTTTGGGTGACCAAGGAATTGGCGGCATGGGCATTCCGATTGGCAAGTTATCTCTCTATACTGCCTGCGGCGGCATTAGCCCAGCATATACTTTGCCAGTGGTGTTGGATGTCGGTACCAATAACCAACAATTGCTTGATGACCCGATGTATATGGGCTGGCGCCACGAGAGAATTACCGGCAATGAGTATGATGAATTTGTCGAACAATTCATGCAAGCAATCCACGTCCGCTGGCCTGAAGCGCTCATTCAATTTGAAGATTTTGCCCAAACTAATGCCAACCCATTGTTAAAACGCTATCGCAATCGCTATTGCTGTTTTAATGACGATATTCAAGGAACTGCATCGGTCACTGTTGGTTCGTTAATGGCCGCTTGCCGAGCCAATAATCAGAGTTTAAGCGAGCAGCGAGTCTGCTTTGTGGGAGCAGGTTCAGCTGGTTGTGGTATTGCAGAGGCGATTATTAACGCCATGTGTAAAGAAGGCCTAGATGAGCCAAGTGCCCGTAAAAATATCTTTATGGTCGATAGGCCAGGACTACTACTTGATAACAGTGATGATTTAAAAGCCTTTCAAAAACCACTTTGTCAAAGCTCAGCACTGAAAAAACAGTGGTCAGTAGCCGACATGCAGATAAGTCTGCATGATGTGATTGAACACGCAAAACCGACCGTTTTAATTGGTGTGTCAGGGGCCGCGGGAATGTTCAGTGAAGAGCTTATTCGTAAAATCTGTAGTTACTGTGAATACCCTATTATTTTCCCACTTTCAAACCCCACCAGCCGCGTTGAAGCCACACCAGAGGATCTCATTCATTGGAGCAATGGCAACGCTTTGATTGCCACCGGCAGCCCATTTTCACCAGTTGAATTTGAGGGAAAAACTTATCCCATTGCCCAATGTAACAATAGCTATATTTTTCCTGGCGTAGGACTTGCTGTCATTGCTGCCAAAATTACCCAGATTAGCGATGAAATGCTCATGCGAGCCAGCCTAACTCTTGCCAAGCATTCCCCGCTAGCCCGTTATGGAAAAGGGTTATTACTACCGCCATTGGATGCAATTCAACCTCTTAGCAAAGCCATTGCCTTTGAAGTTGCCAAACAAGCCATAGAGGAGGGATTTGCCCCGCAGGTGAGTGATGAATATTTAGAACAATCCATTCAGGATAATTTTTGGCAAGCACAATATCGAAGCTATAAACGCACCTCATTTTAGTGCGCTTTTATTTCTCGGGGGCTGATGCTGATAAGGTTGCATCTGCCCCATATCTGGTTATGATCGCCTCACATTTAGATTTCAGGATAATGTCATGACTCAGGTTGTATTAGCCAGTTCCAATCAAGGCAAGGTCAATGAACTGCAAGAATTACTCAAGCCTTATTCACTCAACATTGTGCCCCAATCAGCATTTAACATTCAAAGTGCTGAAGAAACAGGAACTACATTTGTCGAAAATGCCATTATCAAAGCGCGTCATGCAGCCAAACAAACAGGTCTGAGCGCAATTGCCGATGATTCAGGCTTAAGCGTTCAAGCCTTAGCTGGTGCGCCGGGTGTCTACTCAGCCCGTTATAGCGCAATTAACGCAACCGACGATGAGAATAATCAAAAGCTTTTAGCTGCACTAAAAGATGTCCCGGCAAGCCAGCGCCAAGCCTGTTTTCACTGCGTATTAGTTTATATGCGCCATAGCGATGACCCAACGCCAATTATCTGTCATGGCCAATGGAACGGCGTGATTAGCACTGAACTTCATGGTGAGAATGGCTTTGGTTACGATCCGTTATTTATTCCTGATGGCTACCAACAAAGTTCAGCAGAGCTCAGCCCTTGGCAAAAAAATACTATTAGCCATCGCGCCATTGCCCTGAAATTGTTGGTTCAACAGTTAGGAAATCTATGCTAGCGCTGCCCAATCTTTCGCTATACATCCATATTCCTTGGTGCGTACAAAAATGCCCATATTGCGACTTTAACTCGCATGGGCAAAAAGGCCCGCTGCCCGAAAAAGAGTATATTGCCGCGCTTATCAATGATTTGGACCAAGAGTTAGCTTGGGTTCAAGGGCGCTCGCTGCACAGTATCTTCATCGGCGGCGGCACGCCGAGCCTGTTATCTGAAGCAGCCATTGCCAGCTTACTGGATGCCATTGCCCAGCGTATTACGTTTGAAGATGATATTGAAATTACCATGGAAGCCAACCCTGGGACTGCTGAGGCAAAACGCTTTGCTGGCTATCGCCAAGCTGGAGTGAACCGTCTGTCACTCGGTATTCAAAGTTTTGAGAATGAAAAACTAAAACGCTTAGGAAGAATTCATGACAGTGCCCAAGCCATCAAAGCTGTCGAAATGGCGCAGCAAAGTGGATTTGAACGCATTAATTTAGACTTGATGCATGGGCTGCCCAACCAAGATGCTCAAGGCGCTTTAGGCGATCTAAAACAGGCTATCGCACTTGGACCAACGCATATTAGCTGGTACCAGTTAACGATTGAACCAAATACGGCATTTGCCAGCCATCCACCTAAACTGCCCGATGATGAACGACTTTGGGATATTGAAACTGCCGGCAAAGCGCTGCTCAAAGAAAATAATTTTAACCAGTATGAGATATCTGCTTATGGTTTAGCGAATGACCGAGCGCGACACAATCTTAATTATTGGCGCTTTGGGGATTACCTAGGAATTGGCTGTGGCGCGCATGGCAAATTAACCCAGTTAAGCGACAATAGCATTGTCCGCCATGTAAAAGTTCGCCACCCGAAAGGCTATTTAGAAAAAAATCGTCCAGCACTCGATCAAAGCTGGCAGGTGGATATAAAAGATCGTCCTTTTGAGTATTTTTTAAATCGGCTACGTCTTTTTGAAGAAATTCCCAAAGCAGAATACCAATCCTTAACCGATTTAGACCCAACTGGCATTAACGAACCCATACAGCAGGCAATCGAGCTAGGTTTGATGAGCGACAACCGTGATTGTTGGCAAGTGACCAGCAGAGGCCATCTATTTTTAAATGATCTGTTAGATCTTTTTTTAGTCGAATAGAGCTCAATAAAAAACAGCGGCAATAGCCGCTGCAGATATTTATTCTATACGCTCAAACATTAAATCCCACACGCCGTGACCAAGCTTTTGACCACGATTTTCAAACTTAGTCAAAGGCCGAGAATCTGGCCGCGGCACATAATCGCCACTTAAAGATAAGTTTTTATATCCAGGCGCCTGAGTCATCACCTCTAGCATATGCTCAGCATAGTTTTCCCAGTCTGTCGCCATATGGAAAACACCGCCAATCGCTAATTTTTGGCGAACCAAATCAGCAAATTCAGGCTGTACAATTCGGCGTTTATGGTGACGTTTTTTATGCCATGGGTCAGGGAAAAACAGTTGCAGCTTGCTCAGTGAAGCATCGGCAATATTATCTTTGAGAATTTCAACAGCATCGTGATCAATCACTCGAATGTTACTTAAGTTCATATCTTGCATATCAGCAAGACACGCACCGACACCAGGGCGATGAACTTCAATACCAATATAATCGATCTCCGGATGCTCTTTGGCCATCTGCACAAGGGATTTGCCCATACCGAAGCCAATTTCTAGGATTCGCGGCGCTTGGCGATTAAAAATAGCATCTAAATCAAATAGTTCACTCTGATGGGCCAAACCATACACAGGCAAGAATTCTTCTAACGCCCGCGCCTGACGATGGCTTAAACGCCCTTCTCGCTTCACAAAGCTTCTGATCTGACGTCTAGGTTTGGCTGCGTCAAATTCCGCCTGTTCATGCGCTTCACTCATTCAGCTTTCTCTTTTTGATAACTATAATTGGCTGCATTATCCAAAAAGCAGCCCTAAGCGCAAGTCAAAAAAGCAGCACTTCTTGCTTATTTTATATCGCTTTAGTTCTGGCGCGCGGCAATCCAACCAATAATAGCTTGATCCGTTGGAATAAGCGCACTGAGAGTCAGCTCACCTAGGTGTTTTAGTGATTCATCAACCGAGCGTTCTAAAACACCGTCACTTAAAGGCGCTCGGCCACCAAGAGCCAATAGCGCCGCTTTAACTGCCGCCTGTGCACCTGTTGATACTTTTAAGGCACACCCAGGTTTTGCACCGTCACAATAGATACCACTGATATCCCCAATCATGTAACGGATAGTCTGCTCGACCTGTTGAATATCACCGCCTAACAGCCAATTTATCGCCGCTCCTGCGCCCATCGCCGCAGTTGTAGCAGCGCACAACGCCGATAACGGGGATTGCAACTTCTTAATATAGATAGCCAATAAATGACTCATAGCCAGCGCCCGCAAACGTTGCTCTTTGCTACTTTGCAAACGTTTTGCCACCGCAACGACTGGTAAAGTGGCGGCAATTCCTTGATTACCACTACCTGAATTACTCATCGCAGCGAGCGGCGCACCGGCCATGCGAGCATCACTGGCACTGGCAGATAAAATCATCGCCTCTGTGGATAAATCATCGCTGATATAACCGCGGCGCTGCTGCTGGCGCAATTGTGCGCCAATCGCAAGCCCCATTGAGTCACGCTCACCTAACTCACTTAGCGCAACATTCAACGTTGCGCTTTGCTCGATAAAAGCCAATTTTTTTAAATCGACCTGCTCAATAAAGCGCACAATTTCAGCAACGGACCATTTTTTATCAAGCTGTTCTGATGATGATGCAAAAGGCTTCTCGGTACTTTGCTCGTAACACACATCTCCATTGACTTGTACTTGCATTAAACCGTCATGACAATGCCCCATCAGCACGCAAATGCTTTCACTATCGGTTTGAGCGCTAATATGGGTATAAAATACATCCGGATGATCGCAGTAACTCACCTTAAGGGTCTGGCTCGATAAGCTCTGCTTTGCTGCGACTAAAGCTTTTTCATCAAGCGTACTTAGGACCTGCAAACCTTGCCTAGGGTCGCCGCCCCACCAGCCAGCTGCAGCAGCTATTCCAAGCCCAGTCATCCCAGTACCGGGGACAAATACCCCAGCGGCATTTTTATATAAATTAGCACTAACCTTAACGTCCATGCTTTTTAACTCGCCACAGCTATAGTAACGCGCCCAAGCGCTGGCCAGAGCAACAGTTAATGGCTCTGTACACCCTAGCGCAGGTTTTAACGATTTTTGCAGGGCATCAAGAAACAACGACTCTAACGACATCTTCCACTCCATGATCAACGGCTACTGGCTAGCTTATCGCAGTGCATCAAGAAAGAGTTTGCAAAGTAGACTCATTATCTATTTAAATTTAGAAAATTTTTCCTTTTTAAGTTAAATTTAAAGAATATATTTTCTATATTATTGATTTTTTAAAATGGAACTGGATAGCAAAGATCGTTTAATTTTAAGTTTGCTGCAACGTGATGTCACACTTGGCCTACAAACCATCGCATCACGAGTTGGCTTATCGCCCACCCCATGCTGGCGGCGAATCCAAAAATTGGAACAAAATGGTGTGATTCGCGCCAAAGTGGCCCTGCTAGATAAAGCACAACTCAATTTAGGCGTTACGGTGTTTGTCTCCATAAAAACGTCTTCGCACTCGCAAGCTTGGTTAGAGCGATTTAAACAACTAGTTAGCGATATTCCAGAGATTATTGAAGCGCACCGCTTAAGTGGTGATGTGGACTATCTGTTACAAATCGTCGTACCTGATATTGACCGCTATGATGTCATCTATAAAAAGCTGATTGAACATCTCGATTTTGCGGACATCAGTTCTGCCTTTGCGATGGAGACATTTAAAAAGACCACTGAGCTGCCAACCGATTATCGCCCTAAAGATAACCGCTAATTTTATGCGGTTTTTGTCAGTATAGGGGGCGTGCTATAGTGCCAGAGATTTTTGCTATCGAGTCAGTTATGAAAGCCGTTTTATCTCCCGAGCATTTCAATTCAACCTTAGTCAACTGGGCATCTACTCATGGCCGTCATGATCTGCCATGGCAACAAAACCCAACCCCTTATTCGGTGCATGTATCAGAGATCATGCTCCAGCAAACCCAGGTAACAACGGTGATTGGCTATTTTCAACGTTGGATGAGTGCATTTTCTAATCTTCTAGCTCTGGCGCAAGCAGATGAAGATGAGGTCATGAGCCATTGGCAGGGACTGGGTTATTACTCACGGGCGAGAAATCTACAAAAAGCGGCGCGTTATCTGGTTGATGAGTTCTCTGGGCATTATCCACGCACGCTCAAACAGATTGAACAAATTCCCGGTGTAGGTCGTTATACCGCAGGTGCAATTGTCTCATTTGCTTATGATGAACGCGGCCCGATTGTTGACGGGAACGTTAGACGGCTGTTTTGTCGCTATTTTGCCATCGAAGGGGTTCCTTCAACCACGGCTGTGAATAAAAAGTTGTGGGAATATGCCGAGCGTTACACCTTAAAGAAAGATTGCCGTGCTTATGCCCAGTCATTGCTGGATATGGGCGCAACGGTCTGCACACCGAAAAATCCCGATTGTCCCAATTGCCCACTGATGGATAGCTGTCAGGCCTATCAAAGTGACAAAGTTGCTCAGTTACCAACGCCTAAACCGAAAAAGAGTACACCAACCAAAATCGGCCAATTTTTATGGATTGAACAAAACCACCAGCTTTATTTACAAAAGCGCCCAGCACCTGGGATATGGGCGGGATTGTGGTGCTTACCGCAATTAGCGGCTGAGCAAGTTTGCGAAATATCCCCCAGCCAGCGAAAAGGAACCTTTAAACACGTTTTTAGCCACTATAAACTTGACGCTGAAGTACTCAATTGCAAACAAACCAATGGATTGAGCGGACAATTTTTTTCGATTGAGCAAATTAAGACACTGGGATTACCGACGCCAATTCGTAAATTTATAAGCAAGCATTTAAGCTTAGCAAAATGATGTAAAATCAACGGAAACTGGCGGATTTTTACCAGGTTTGATATAACTCGTCCATAATAAAGTGGACCACAAAAGACAAAGAGGATGATATGACGCGGACGGTTTTTTGTCAGCGCTTACAAAAAGAAGCTGAAGGAATGGATTATCAAGTCATTCCCGGTGAACTAGGTAAGCGAATTTATGATCATATCAGCAAAGAAGCATGGAGCCTTTGGCAACACAAACAAACCATGCTAATCAATGAAAAAAAATTGAATTTGATGAATGCTGATGACCGAAAAGTACTCGAAGAGGCGATGGTCAATTTTTTATTTAATCAGGAAGATGTCTCAATTGATGGGTATACGCCTCCCTCAGAGTAACCAATGAACGGCTTATGATAAAAAGATGGACCCGATGTTTGTTAGCACTGGTTTTAATGGTGCTAACCGGATGTAGCAATGGAATTGGCCCCGATCGAATTGTGCGGATCCTTATCTCGCATGACCCCAAAACAGCAGCCGTTGAGCTTGCCAAAGATCAAGGCCAATATTACGCAACGCATCCTCGGGCCATCAAAAAAGATGTTGCAGGGTTCAATCGTCTCATAGCCAAACTGACTGATAACGTTCATGAGGTTTGGGGGAAAAATGACGACCTTGTTGCCAGTCGTAAAACCTACGTAAAATACACCAATAATTATCGCACGCGTGCAGCGATTGATTTTCAAAAGGGCTATGTTCAGGTTGAAACGGTTGCCACCGTTAAACCCAAACAAGAACTTCAACAAGCCATCGTTGCAACACTACTCACCCCTGACGATCCGACCAAAGTGGATCTTTTTTCTGATAAAGCGTTTATTCTGGGTAAAGGCAAACCGTTTTTATACAAACAGGTTTTGGACCAAGACAATCAACCGATTGAGTGGAGCTGGCGAGCCAATCGCTATGCGGATTATCTGATTAAACATCATCTACAAACCCGCCATATCGGCTATAAAAAAATCTGGTATGTCGACTTTCCGATGAGCCAAGACAGCTTAAAAATTCGTGAATACCGCTACAGCGATCTGATTCGTCGCTACGCGAAACGCTACTCGATTAATGAAGGGCTCATCTACGCGATTGTCAAAACAGAAAGTAGCTTCAACCCATATGCAGTCAGCCATGCCAACGCCTATGGGCTTATGCAGGTGGTTCCAACAACAGCTGGCGCTGATGTTTATCGGCGCATTAAAAAGCGCTCTGGTCAACCCAGCGGCCGAGCTTTGCTAAGTCCAAGTTTTAACATTGATATCGGCACCGCTTATTTGCATATCCTTAAAACCGTTTATCTTAAAGAGATTCGCAATCCTCTATCAAGACGCTATAGCATTATTTCGGCATACAACGGTGGTGCTGGAAATGTTTTTAAAACCTTTAGCTCGCGCCAATCTTGGGCAATTAGCCGTATCAATAGCTTAAGCTCTTCACAGGTTTACCGTTACCTAACCAAAGATCACCCAAGTTCAGAATCACGGCGTTACCTGTATAAAGTCAACAAAGCAGAGCAGCAGTTTAAAACCTTAGATACCGCAGGGTAGCTACCCAACGGTCAGTTCAACATGCGTGCAACCTTTATCGCATTGAACAATAAGAAGTTCACCATTGCGCTCAGTTTTAAGCGGTTGATGGCAAACTTCACATTGCAGCGTCTGGCCTGACAATACTTTTTTTAGCCAGCGCTGCTGCTGTGCAAAAGACTGCTTATGGCGGCGGTTAAACTCGTTAAAATCACTCATGATTGCTTAACCTGAACTCGGCGAATTAAATCATAATCGCCCCAAATAGGCTGATTATTCAAATAACGGCGCAACATATCGAGCGCGGTTGCCGCTGCAGTTTCACGAATCGCTTGGCGAGTTCGCCCAGTCATTAATAAGCGCTGCGTAAAACAGCTTTGCGCTGTTGCTAGAGCAAAACAGACAGTGCCAACTGGTTTTTCATCGCTCCCACCATCTGGGCCTGCAATGCCAGTAATACTTAAAGCAATATCAGCTTCGCTATGTTTAAGCGCACCTTTAGCCATTGCCTCGGCTACTTCGATAGAAACAGCACCAAAATTATCTAATAACTGACTTTGCACCCCAAGCATCTGTTGCTTAGCTTGATTGGTATAGGTTACAAAACCACGCTCAAAATAGGCTGAACTTCCAGGGACACTGACTAACTGACTGGCTAACATGCCACCGGTGCACGATTCGGCGCAGGTTAACTTGAGATTCTTATCAATCATCTGCTTTTGCACTAAAGCAGCCCAGTTGCTCTCATCTTCACTAAATAGCTGCTCTTTTAATTTGCCACGGATCTGCTCATAAAGATGCTCAACATGCGGCGCTGCTGATTTTTCAGAAAAGACTTTAACCTCAATACTAGGTCGTTCAGCGCGAAAGCCTAAGCGCACGCCTTTTGGCAGTTCTAGCTCATCTAACTGCTGCGCAATTCCTGATTCCGACAAACCAAAGGCAAAGAAACGTTTCACATTGGCACTTTGACCATCACTTAAACGGGGCAACCAGCTGTGTGTGAGCATATGCTTAAATTCACTCGGAACGCCGGGCGTAAATAAGACCTGACACTGGTGATGAGTGATGATAAAACCGCAAGCGGTCCCAACCGGATTATCAATCAGCTCCGCTCCTTGTGGGAGCATTGCTTGTTTGAGGTTACTTTGTGGCATCTCGCGCTGTTTTTGCTCATACCACCTTTGCATGTTTTCAACCCACGACTGATTAAGCTCAAGCTCTACCCCTAACAACATTGCAGCGGCTTGTGCGCTTAAATCATCACTCGTCGGGCCAAGGCCACCATTCACAAGCAGCCAGTCGGCGCGCTGGCAACATTCATCGAGAACTGAGACCAATGTCGGAAGATCATCTGCCACCGTCTGACGGCGAGAAAATTTTAAACCGCGCTCAGCTAATTGCTGACCAGCCCAAGCGGCATTGGTATCGACAATATCACCCTGAAGCACTTCATCACCCGTGCTAAGCATTTCAATAATCACGACTACTCCTTGATAAAAACGACCATCAGCAAGAATACTGCACGGCTATGACAATGTGCTAGGGGCTGTTGACCTTTTGTAATTAGTTTTGCAGCCATCTGAGAGGAATTTAGGCAGATAAACGTTGTGGCCGTGTAGTTCTGCACAAAAAACGTTTAACGCTGGATAAATTCCTCTCAGATACTGCCCTTCGGGTTCATTTAAACGCATCCTGAACTTTGTTGCATCCTGCTTGCTTAACTCATTAAGCGACACAGGATGCGCCTCGTTCAAAATGCGTTTAATTTGAACAACATTCAACCACCAAAGATCAACACCCCCTAGTTATTATTGCCGCCAGCATTCGCATCATCACTTTGATAGGCTTTACGGGTGTGCTCAGGAATTCGCCGTGGTTTACCGTCATCATCAATCGCGACATAGGTGAATGTTGCTTCGGTAACACAAAAACGATTCTCACTGCCAATTTTGCGCAGCACCGGTTTCACCCAAACCTCGAGTTTAACCGTCAACGAACTATTACCAATACGTTGACATTGGCCATAACAACACACAACATCACCAATTTGCACCGGAGAGATAAACGTCATGCCGTTGACCGAAACCGTGCAAGTGCGGCCAAGCGCAATCTCTTTGGCTAAAATGCTGCCAGCGATATCCATCTGCGACATAATCCAACCACCAAAAATATCGCCATTGGCGTTCGCATCGGCTGGCATTGCCAGAGTACGCAATAACATCTGGCCTTCGGGTTGTCGTTCAGCTTCGCTCACATCATCTCCTTAGCGATAAAATTCTTTTATCGCTGCGACCAATTGATCGACACTGTCGCGGTTAACATCTAAATGGGTCACAAACCGAATCGGTTGAGTACCAAAAATGAGTATATCGCGTTCTTTTAAAAATGCTTCAAGCTCTCGCGATTTTCCAAGGCGGCAACGGGCATAAACTATGTTGGTTTGCAGCATTGTATGGTCAACATCAAGCTGCTCAACTTCTTCCAGACGCTGCCCTAAATATTCAGCAAGTTCATGATCTTCATGCAGCCGCTTTGGCATCTCATCGAGCGCGATTTGTGCCGCTGCCGCTAAAATACCAGCTTGGCGCCAACCACCGCCTAACATTTTACGAATGCGAGTTGCTTGTTTGATAAAATCTCGCGGGCCGAGTAATAGTGAGCCCACAGGAGCGGCCAGACCTTTGGATAAACATAGCGTAAAAGTATCAACATGCTGAGTAATCTCACGGATATCAACATTTAGTTTTACCGCAGCGTTATAGAGCCTTGCGCCATCAATGTGTAGTTTCAGCTGATGAGAATGGCATAACTGACTAATTTGCGGCCAGTAATCCATCGCAATAGGCTGCCCTCCGATGGTGTTTTCAATCGATACCAATTTAGTGCGCGCAAAATGAATGTCATCGGGTTTAATGGCTGTTTGAACATCTTCTAGAGCCAACGTTCCATCCGCTTGATTCACCACCGGCTGCGGTTGAATACTCCCTAAAACAGCAGCGCCGCCCTGCTCATATTTAAAGTTATGAGCACTTAATCCACAAATATACTCATCGCCTCGACCACAATGGCTCATCAAAGCCAGTAAATTAGCCTGAGTCCCTGAGGTGCAAAACAATGCAGCTTCACTGCCGAGTTTTTCAGCTGCACTTTTTTGTAAATATTCAATGCTGGGATCATCCCCATAGACATCATCTCCGACCGGAGCACTGGCCATTGCACGGCGCATCTGCTCAGTTGGTTGAGTCACTGTATCACTACGAAAATCGATCATTGGCTCTCCTGTTGGGTAATCCAAGCAATTGGATCCGGATAAATAAAGCAATAACCAAGTGCCTGTTTTAACGCTTGATTACTAATTAATTTATTACCTGCACTGGTTTGACTAAACTGCGGCAGTTCTAAAGACAAAGCCTTGGCGGCGGCTTCATAAAATTCTTGCTTGCACGGATGGGCATCACAAACCGCATTGTATGAACCATTAAATAGATCTTGTTCGATGATTGCCTGAATAATGCCGATACAATCTTTTTGGTGAATTAAGTTCACTGGCGCATCAGCGCCAGCAACGACGCGTCCCGATAAAAAACGTCCAGGATGGCGCCCTGCACCAATCAAACCACCAAAGCGTAAAATACAGCTTTTTAATGGGCTCATTTGTAAATCATGCTCAATCGCTGCTAGCGTTTTTCCTGACTCACTGACCGGTTCTAGCGGTGTTGATTCATCAACAACCCCTTGATTGGGACCATACACCGACGTCGAACTGACAAATAGCACACGAGGAATTTGATAATCAATTGCCGCTTGCTTAAGCGCATCAATTTGAGCGATATGATAAGCGCTATCATGAGATTTTCGACGTGGCGGAATATTGATAATAAGTAGATCGCAACCTTCAAATAATAATGGGGCATCATCACACACCAATTCAGGCGTTAAAGACAAAGCCGTATTGGCAATTTTTGCCTGCGTTAAATCAAGCCGCGCACTTACATGCTGACGCGAACCACGCACATCAAAGCCAAGTCCTTTTAAGTGAAAAGCCAGTGGAGTTCCCAGCCACCCGCAGCCAACAATTGCAATTTGCTGGATATGTTTTGTCATACTCATCTCCTTGCGCCCTATTATCCTTAAAATGGCAACTGAAGACATCCTTTTAGTCGTTGATTTTATCAGTTTTATTTTTAGGCTGATGACGCTCGGTGCACTTTAAATATTGTTTAGCTAAGTCAACGAGTTCCCTATCAAACTAAATTAACACTCTCTGGCCTTTATTTGTCCTGAACTGAACTGATTCATGGTAAGATTTGCCAAGATAC
Source organism: Celerinatantimonas sediminis (assembly GCF_046054195.1). Classification (NCBI taxonomy): domain Bacteria; kingdom Pseudomonadati; phylum Pseudomonadota; class Gammaproteobacteria; family Celerinatantimonadaceae; genus Celerinatantimonas; species Celerinatantimonas sediminis. The sequence continues at coordinate 19,405 of NZ_JBEQCS010000018.1, read as the reverse complement.
AAGTTAATCAAAACAAGAGAAAACTATGTCGCTGTTTAGTAAGTTACGCTGCGCATTGACTCTAGGTCAGGGAGTTTTGGTTTCTCTGCCGGAACCGACCGGAGATGAACCGCCGTTTAAGCTTTTTGATCAATGGTTCGATGCCGCAAAAAAATGTGGGATAGTCCTGCCTGAATCAATGCTAGTCTCAACTGCCACCAAAGAGGCAATACCTTCGGCGCGAGTCGTTTTACTAAAAGAAGTTGATGAACAGGGCTTTGTTTTTTATACCAACTATGGAAGTCGCAAAGCTGGTGAACTGGATGCCAATCCACATGCCAGTTTAACCTTTCACTGGAATATACTGCAGCGCCAAGTTCGTATTGAAGGGCGAGTTGAGCGAGTCAGTTATGAGCAATCCAATGCGTATTTCCAAAGCCGTGGTCGCGGTAGTCGTATTGGTGCTTGGGCGAGCCATCAGAGTCATCCGATAGACTCTCGTAAAAGTCTTGAACAGCAGGTTCAACACTTTCAAGAACACTTTAAAGATAAAGAAGTGCCCTGCCCTGAGTTTTGGGGTGGCTATCGAGTGGTGCCACTGGTTATTGAATTTTGGCAAGGCAAAGCTGATCGTCTACATGATCGTTATGTCTACTCAAGAACCGATGAACATGACAATTGGCATGTTACTCGTCTGAGCCCTTAGCCAAAATCACCGCTGGATTGACGTGAGCTTCGTGCTCTTTAATCAAAGCCTGTTGTTGCCCTGAATTATGTGCATATATGAGCTGGAAACTCAGTATGTTTTTCACATAACGACGGGTTTCATTAAATGGAATCACTTCAATCCAGATATCTGCTGGCAGCGAGCCAAAGCGGTCAAACCACTGATCAATTCGTGATGGCCCTGCATTATATGCGGCCATTGCGACAAACCGATTGCCCTGATAACGCTCAAGCAGTTTCGATAAATAAAAACTGCCCAGCTCAATATTCAGTTTTGGATCATAAAGCTGCGCGGTAGAGCTGAGTTTTTTGCCCTGTTTGGCAAGCAAATGATGCGCGGTTGCCGTGGTAATTTGCATCAATCCACGGGCTCCTACATGGCTGTGAGCATATCGATAAAAGCCACTTTCTTGACGAGCAAGCGCCATTGTCAATAAAGGATCAATCGAAAAACGCTGAGCCTGCTGGGTAAAAATATCCTGATACGCAAATGGGAAACGAAGGTCCAACATATCCCAGGCTCGAGCATGAATCGTGCTGTAAACAGCTAACTGCGGCCAATCATTTTGCATCGCCTCCACTCCCCAACGCAATTGCTGGTCAGAGTGCAGGGTTAAAAATACCCGCCATAAACGATAAGCTTGGCGGTAATCGTGCTGAACCATGAGTTCTCGAACCTGCCGCCACATGGGGTTATCCAAAGCATCATTAGGCATATTTGCAGGTAAAATGGCGCGATTAAAATGATAATTTATCCCCAAGCGCTGCGCCGAAAGAAATCCATAGTAACTGCGCTGCTTAGTAAGATCTGTGAAAATTTGCTTAGCCATTTCAGCCTTACCCTGTTTTTCATCAACTCGGGCCTGCCAATATTGCCAAACGTCTTTGTGGTAGGTTCCTTTGGGTAACCAGCTTAAAAACTTCGCCACATCAGTCCAATTTTGCTGCGCTAATGCTAATCGAATTCGTCGTTCTAAGGTGGTTAAATCACGATGCTGACTCAGCTGCTTATCTGCCCACTCGAGCAGGTTTGACTCGGGATAACGAATCACCGAGCGCACTAACTGAACAATCAACGTTCTATCATCACGGCCTTTTATTTTTAATGCGCTTTTATAGCGATTGTATATTTCTATCGCTAAACGGGGTTGTTGCCAGGTCAGGCGCATCAACACTAGCCTTAATGATTGCCGGTGCAATGAGCTTAATTTAGCGGATTGATGCAACAGTTTTTCTGGGCTAGCATCATCACGTTTAAGGATTTTTGCCGCGGCGCGATATTTCCCGGTCAATCGCTGTTCCAGATAACTTTGCAAACGCCCTTGATAACTCTCATAGGCCAACAGATAGCGCTGCCAAACCATCTCGGCAGTTAAATGTTTTGAGCGAGAAAGTGCAGCAAACAGCGGGTCACAACTTTTAGGCCGTGAATGACCATATAACCACAGCTTTTTAGCGCCTTTCATCGCTAACGATTTATGCCCAAGTTTATAGTGAGCGTAAAAGTAGCTGCATTGAAGCGAAGGGGTGTTCGGCTCTTGATCAAAAAAATCGAGCAACTTGGACCAATGATGTTCCCGAGCCAGCACAAACATATAGCGGCGTTCGAGAATATCGGTAATGGGTAATTGCCGGTAACGTGCTCGAAAGTCTTTAATTTGCTGGTAATGCTCGATATCTAAATGCGCCAGCAAATCATAAAAACGCAAATAACTATAGAGTGGATAATCTTTAAGCTGGCCCATTAATTGGCGAGATTCACGCCAATTTCCCTGCTGTTGTGCGCTTCTAGCTTGTTGATATAACTGCCTTTGTTGTGAAAGCGAAGCATCGGCAAAGGAGCTCTTAGCCGTTATCGAAAAAATCAGAAAAGCCAACACAACAATAAAGACTCGCCTAAAGCGCATGAACCATCCACGGGCAAAGCATGATGTATCCAGTGTTGACCAGCTCGCTCAGCAGATCAAGGTCTGAGCAATTTTCTTTGTAAATGTGCTTGCATATAGTGGCGCATCGCATCAGCAGATAACGGTTTGCTGGCCAAAAAACCCTGATAAAATAAGCAGCCTCGATGGGTCAGGAAATCCCGCTGCTGATGGGTTTCAACCCCTTCGGCGGTGACACCGAAGCCAAGGTGTTGAGCCATCGCAATAATGGTTTCGACAATAGCCATATTCCGACGATCATGAGGGATATCTCGAACAAAAGAGCGATCCACTTTCAACTCATCAACCGGCAAACGTTTTAAATAAGCTAATGAAGAATATCCGGCCCCAAAATCATCAAGGGAAAATCGAATTCCCAATTTTTTCAGTTCATGCATTTTAGAGATGGTCGTTTCAACATGACTGACGAGCATGGATTCGGTAATTTCTAAATTCAAATAGCCAGCATCCATTCCAGTTTTATCTAAAACCTGTGTAACAAAATCGACGAATTCATCTTGAGCAAATTGTCTGGCACTAATATTGACTGAGATTTCAGGTAACTTGAGCCCTTCTTGTTGCCAATTTACAAAAGTTGTACATGCTTGCTCTAAAACCCAGCACCCAATCTCCCAAATAAGTTCACTTTCTTCAGCAATATGGATAAATGATTGCGGACCAATCAATATTTTGCCGGGGCGCTGCCAACGAACTAAAGCTTCTGCCCCCATCAATTCGCCCGTCTTTAATAAGTGCTGAGGCTGATAATATAAACACAGCTGATTTTCAGATATCGCTTCGCGAAGCAGGTTATAGATTTGCAGTCGCTGATCGGCTTCTCGCTGCATGCCTTTTTCAAAAAATCGCAATGCTTTGCGCCCTGCCGACTTCGCCCGATACATGGCTGTATCCGCTTGGCGTAGCAAGTCATCACTGCTTTGATTTCGCCCGGGGAATAAACTTACCCCAACACTTGCCCCCAAATGCAACAACTGCTGGTGATAAAAATAGGGTTTTGAAATATCCTCAATAATACGCTTGCCAATCAGTGCGGCCTGAGGCTCAGCAGATACTGGGCTTGTGCCTAAATCATTAAGCAAAACAACAAATTCATCGCCACCCAAGCGGGCTAAAATATCGCTATCGCGAACAATCAAACGCAACCGATTTGCAACCTGCTGTAAAATCCAATCACCAACAGAGTGTCCCAAAGAGTCATTAATATTTTTAAAATGGTCCAAGTCGATAAACAGTAACGCTCCGATTCGATCATGACATCGGGCGCTGTGAAATGCCTGTTCAACATCAGCTAGTAATTTGCGTCGATTCACCAGCCCAGTCAGCTCATCACAATAGGCCAACTGGTAAACTTCGTCGTCAGAGGTTTGATTATTCGGCGCGCTTTGGCAATGAATTAAATAATACGCGTTGTGATTAAGAGCGCAGTCAATGGCAATAACTTCTTCATATTGTATGTAAGTGTGGCCATTGGGATGCTGGCGAATAGACTCGGTGATTGCTTGGGTTGGATTACGGATATAAGCCGCTTGCAGACCAGGCAAAAATTTATCAAGACACTGCGCTAAGAGCTGCTCTTGGCTATAGCCACTCATGCGGCAAAATGCCTCATTCACTTGCACAATATTAAACTGCATATCGGTTATCACGATGCCTTCTCGATACTGAAAAGCAAGTTCGGCTAAATTCGATAACAGATGTTTGTTGTAAGACTCAAATTCGTAAATAATGCGCGCGCTAAAATGCGCCAGCAGCTGCTCAAACAAATCAACCGCTATTAATGACGGTAACTGGCTAAATTGACAACTAATATAACCAATGAGCTGTCCACCAGCAAAAAACGGCATACTCCAAACACAATTGCCATATGGCTCAACTAACTGAGCAAATGAGCTATATGAAGTAGGAATTTGTTGAACGAAGGTTGGATGCAATGCAAATGGTACTTCGCTAAGTGCTAAAGGCTCACTAAACTGCAAAAACTGACCATTGGCGCAGGCATAGCCAACATTGCGCAGATATTTTTGTTGTATTTGGTAGTTTTCGACGCCAAAAACACTGATACAGTCAAAACCTTGCAGTTTTATGAGCAACTGGCATAACTGAGGAAAAAAACAATCGGAAACTTGGTTCGCTAATCCATCTGCTAAATAAGTCTTCGCCTGATATAAATCCAAATCAGAGCTTAAGCTAACTCGCTGATTATCGTTGACCATTGCAATACTCTCATGATTCAGCCATAGCATAGCCGGTCCATCCCGTGCTATCACTGAACTTATCTAGTTAAATTTGCCTGACTTTCTTACTAAGAACAAGGACTTTTAAAAAGTTTTTATAAAAATCGTAGAATCGATGGAAGTTCTCATTAAAAGTTGCTTAACTAAAAGTGAGATAGGTTACAGTAGTCCTAGCAAAAGAGTTTTTTGGATCTGTAATCAGATTCGTTTTATGACCCAACCCATTGTTATAAGGGGGCTTATATGATTATTGATATCACTAGTAAATCCATTGATATCACGCCTACCATCCGTGAACGACTTGAAAACCGTTTCGCAAAATTGGAAAAACCCCAGATACCGCTGATAAAACCGCAGGTCATCATCACGCGAGAAAAACAAGACTATAAGGTCGAAGCAAAAATCGGGGTACCTAACGGTCAATTGTTTGCATCCGAACAACATGAAGATCTTTATGCAGCAATTAATGGCTTGGGCCAGAAATTAGAACGCCAATTGCGGCGCCATCACACTAAACCTATTACAGAACGAGTCGATAGTAGCCTGAATATCAATCAGTCTACCTCATCTAACTTATAACAACCCCTAGCCTTGATGTTTTAATCGCATCAAGGCTTGACTTTTAAATGCGACATTTTTAGTCTGTTAGTATGAAATATTTAATGCAATTTTATTTTTTTGGTTTCTTTTTTACCCCCCCAGATAGGGAGGCCGGATTTGTTTGTCCATAAGAAATCAAAAAACAATCCATGAAGCCTCCCAAACGGGAGGCTTTTTTTATATATAAGAGCAACAATGTCATGACTGACTTACAACAACTTCGCCACCAGATAAACGCCGTTGATGATGAGCTCATCGCTTTGTTAGCCAAGCGTAAAGCTTTAAGCCATCAGGTTGGGCAGCACAAATTGGCTAATCAACTGACGATTCGCGATATTCCTCGCGAAGAATCGCTGTTAGCCACACTAGTTGAAAAAGCCCACCAACAAAATTTAAGTCCTCGCTATGTCAGCGAACTGTTTCGATTAATTATTGAAGATTCAGTACGCATGCAACAACGCCAGTTTAGTCAGCATCAGAGCCATGTTCCCCAAGAAACCTCACCTATCAAAGTTGCCTTTTTAGGGAACAAAGGTTCTTATAGTAACATCGCTGTCAGCCGGTATTTTGAATCGGTTAGCCAAGAGGTCATTGAAATTGGCTGTCCGACATTTCGCATGATCTTTAATCAAGTTGAGCAACGACACGCCGATTACGCGCTATTACCGCTGGTCAATACCAGTTCAGGCAGTATTAACGAAGTCTATGACTTGCTCCAGCAAACAAGCCTGTCGATTATTGGTGAGTTAACGATTCCAGTTGATCACGGAATTCTAGTAAAAGATCACACAGAGCTAAGTCAAATTCACACGCTTTATGGCCATCCGCAACCATTTGCCCAAAGTAGTCAGTTTTTATCTCAGTTTCCCCATCTAAAATTTGAGTATGTCGATAGTTCATCAACCGCGATGCAATTAGTCGCCGATAGCGATGATGCAACAATCGCTGCAATTGGTAGCGAAACAGGGGGAAAAATGTATGGGTTGCGAAGTATTGAAAGCAATATCGCCAACCAACAGGAAAACTATACCCGCTTTATCGCCGTAGCCAGAAGCCCGATTGAAGTACCACAAGCCGTTCCTGCCAAAACGACCTTTATTATGTCAACGGGGCAACACCCTGGCGCGTTAGCAGATGCTCTGCAGGTTTTCGCTTCACGCAAAATCAATATGACGCGCTTAGAATCTCGCCCTGTACAAGGTAATCCTTGGCAAGAGCTATTTTATGTCGATGTAATGGCTAATGTGGAATCAGCTCCGATGCAAGAAGTACTCTCAGAGCTGACTCGAATCACCCGTTTTATTAAAGTACTAGGCTGCTACCCGGTTGCTGATGTGCACAGCGCTAAAATACCTGCGCCAGTGCTAGCCAGTCAGCCAGTTAACGCCATTGTCGATAAACCATCGGTGATAAGTCGCGGTTTGGATGCGCCGCTTTCAAGCTTGGTCCATAAACCAGAACCAACCCGAATTAGCGTTGGTGATTGCCATATTGGCGGCGGTGATTTTGTGGTATTTGCCGGGCCTGACACACTCGAAGACCCACAGAGATTCGCTCAATGTGTCGAGATGGCCGTTGATCATGGCGCGCAGGTCATTCACGGTGCCTGTTTTAAATCATCGAGTAACCCATATGATTATCAAGGCCCAGGGCTTGCAGGTTTAGATTGGTTTAACAAAGCAACGCAATCTTTTAAAGTTCCGGTGATGACAGAGGTGACCCACCTTGAACACTTGCGCCAAATTGCCAGTCAAGTCGATATATTGCAAATTGGCGCAACCAACATGCAAAACTACCCGCTATTAAAAGCTGCCGGGAACACAACTCGGCCTATCGTTCTTGAGCGAGGCAGTGTGGCATCCCTTGATGAGTGGCTTAAAGCTGCGGATTATCTGCTCAGTCAGGGCAATCAGCAGATTATTCTGTGTGAAAGAGGCATTAGAAGTGCTGACCATCAGACTCGCTCCATCATCGATTTAAGTGCCATTGCGCTTTTAAGAGAGCGGACTCATCTGCCAATTTTGCTCAACCCTTGTGATGGTGTCACCAATGCCGAAGATATTGCGCCACTGGCTCTTGCTGCACGCAAATTAGGTGTGGATGGCATTATGCTTAATATTCACCCCGACCCACTACACGCCAAAGTTGCTCCGCATCAAACTCTTAACTTTGAGCAATATGTACATTTGATGAATCAACTTTTTTAATACTGGCCCCAACATGCCATATAACGCTAGCCATGGATAAGGAAAGACCTTATGACAACACTTGATAACTACGATTGGAAAATACTCAATCTGCTGCAACAAAATGGCCGTTTGACCAATCAGGAACTTAGCCAGATTATCGGTCTATCAACATCACAATGCTCAAGACGCCGCATTGCGCTGGAACAAAATGGATATATCGAAGGTTATCAAGCACGACTTGCACTAAAAGCACAAAAACGCCAGGTTCAGGGGCTGGTAGAGATAACCTTAAGTGATCACGGTCCTGAAACGATGGAAAGCTTTCATCGCCAGCTCAGTGCCAATCAAGCTGTTCTGGATGCCTATAAAGTGACAGGGGAATACGATTACCAGTTGAAAGTTGGCGCTCATGACTTAAGTGGGTTAAATGACTTACTCAACGAGCTATCTAGTTACAGCGGGGTCAGTCAAATTAAAACGTCTGTCATTTTAGATCGCCTGAAAGAAAACCAAATCGTACATCAGCAAGAACAACCCAGTTAATGAAAAATGTGCATAAAGACGTTTATTTAGGTTAGTTTATTTAAAAAATAATGATTTTATGCACATAAAATTTAAAAATTATCTATTTAGCACTTTATTTGTGTAAAAAAATGGCATTATGAGTGATAATCCAAGCATTGCTAAACCAATTTAAGTCTGTCTGGTTTTTCATTGCAGATAATCGTAATGAAAGTAGCTAACTTAGTAATAGTAAGCTTATTTAAAACTGATTATTGCCAACATTATTGACCAAACCGTTAGTTAGTCTAGGAGAATAAATTCATGTTTTCACACGTTGAGGCCTATGCAGGCGACCCTATTTTATCGCTTGTAGAGGATTTTATCGCTGATCCTCGAGAGGATAAGGTCAACTTGAGCATCGGCCTTTATTACGATCAAAACGGTCAGGTCCCACAACTAGAATCAGTTAAAAAAGCTATTACTGAGCTTGATTTCACCAAGCCCACCAGCTACTTGCCGATGGAAGGGCTTGCTCCTTATCGTCAGGCGGTTCAGAACTTACTCTTCGGTGAAGATCATCCTATTTTACCCGAGCAAAAAATTGCAACGATTCAAACTTTAGGTGGCTCAGGCGCACTTAAAATTGGTGCTGATTTTCTTAAACGTTATTTCCCTAATTCGCAGGTTTGGGTGAGTGACCCAACATGGGATAACCACGAAGCAATCTTTGCTGGCGCAGGTTTTAAAGTGAATCGCTACCCTTATTTTGATGCCCAAACTAAAGGCGTTAACTTTGACAAAATGTGTGAATGCCTTAGCCAATTAAGTGCCCAGAGCATCGTGTTGCTGCACCCATGTTGTCATAACCCAACAGGGGCTGATCTTAGCAATGAACAATGGCTTAAAGTTGTAGAGATCATTAAGCAGCGCCACCTGATCCCATTTTTAGATATTGCCTATCAAGGCTTTGCTAAAGGCTTAGAAGAAGATGCCTTTTTATTGCGCCTGCTGGCAACAGAGCAGATCCCGGCATTAATCGCTAACTCATTTTCGAAAATTTTCTCGATGTACGGCCAGCGAATTGGCGGGTTATCAGTTATCTGTGAAGATAACGAACAGATGTTAAAAGTATTAGGGCAACTGAAATTCACAGTACGTCGCAACTATTCAAGCCCTGCAGCTTTTGGTGCTCATGTCGTTGCAACAGTACTTAACACGCCAGAGCTTAACCAGCTGTGGCGTAAAGAAGTGACCCAGATGCGTGAGCGGATGCTCGCTATGCGTCAGACCTTAGTCGATACCATGAAAACAGTTCTGCCTGATTTTGATGGCAGCCACTTTTTAACCCAGAAAGGCATGTTCAGTTATACCGGTTTTTCACCCAAACAGGTCGAACAACTGCGCGTTGAACACGGCGTGTATCTGATTGAAAGCGGTCGAATCTGCGTCGCTGGTCTCAATAAATATAATGTGCAGCAAGTTGCGAAGGCTTTTGCCGCAATCGTTTAACCGACTACACAGGCCGCTTTAAGCGGCCTTTTTTAATTCTTAAAACAATATAAATCCACTAAGGAGTATGTCATGCAATCTGTCACGATTGGCCGATATTTATGGCAACGTCTTCGTCAGCTCAATGTTAAATATGTGTTCGGAGTTCCAGGTGATTTTAATCTGCAGCTTTTAGAACAAATAGATGAAGTCGAAGGTATCGAATTTGTCGGCACATGTAATGAGCTCAATGCAGCTTATGCAGCCGATGGCTATGCTCGAACCAATGGGATTGCAGCTCTTTTAACCACGTATGGCGTAGGCGATCTCAGTGCATTATGTGGCGTAGCGGGCAGTCTTGCTGAACATGTTCCAGTTGTAATGATTAGTGGCGTCCCACCGATGTTTGCAATCCGCAATCGATTGCGAGTTCACCACACGATGGCAGAGGGAGATTTTGATAATGTGCGCAATGCGGTGCGCCAATTTACCCTTACCGAAGCCCGATTAACGCCATCGAATGCCAGTGAAGAAATTGACAGAGCGCTGCGCTACTGCTGGCAAGAACGCTGTCCCGTCTATTTACAATTGCCATCAAACTTAAGCTATCTCGAAATTTCGCCCTCAGCTGAGCCGCTCACGCGCCAATACGCCAGTTATGACAAACGCCAGCATCAGCTTATCATCGGGAAACTGATTGGACGTCTGTCTCAGGCTAAACATCCACTGTTGCTGGTCGATATGGATGCAGAGCGATCACAAATGGCCTCGCAGCTACAGCAACTGTGCGATCGTTACCAAATTCCTTATGCGAGCTTTCCAACTGGCAAAGCTATCTTAGATGAAAGCTCACCATTATGGCTTGGCTACTACCCAGATCAGGCAAACGATACGCTTAACCAATATATCGCTAAAGCAGATTTCATTCTGGCCACCGCCCCGTGCTTTATCGAAGGCAGTTCCATGGTAGCAACGCAGAACCTGCCAGCTGAACAGACAGTTTATCTACGCGGTTTTGATATCACCTTTGAGCAGCAAACATTCGAAGGCATTTGCGCGCCAGTATTACTGAATCAGTTACTTGAGCAAACTATTGAGTGCCAATTTGAAATTCCAGTCAACGATGTACGCAAAGAGCCTTTAGCCAAGCAAGAAGGCGCGCTTTGCCAAGATAAGCTTTGGGAACAATTGCGCCATTATTTTAAAGCAGGCGATCTAATCCTAGGCGAAAATGGCAGCGCTAATGTTGCTTTGCAAACCGTACCATTTCCCAAAGACTGCCACTATCTCAGTCAGCCGATCTGGGGTTCAATCGGTTATACGCTGCCGGCTTTACTAGGCTCGATGATAGCTCAACCCAATAAACGTCACTGGTTATTCATTGGTGATGGCTCGTTGCAGATGACAGCTCAAGAGCTGAGCAACATTCTACAAAAGGGCTTAAAGCCAATTATTGTGATGCTGAATAACTGCGGTTATACAATTGAGCGTTATATCATGGGCAAAACAGCTGCCTATAATGATATTCCTCAATGGGATTATCAGATGCTGTTACGAGCTCTAGCTCCCAACATTGATTTTAACTACCAAGAAGTAACGACTCACGAGCAACTTAAAACTGTTCTTGATTCGTTAGATGAAACAAAAGCATCGTTTATCGAATTGAAGTTAGAGCCAATGGATGCACCAGAACGACTAAAACGCTTTGGCCCTGGCGTTGCGCAATTTGATTATGGTCCCCGAGGCCCACAAAACAAATAGCGATAAAAAACAAAGCCAGCATAACAATGCTGGCTTTAGTTTTAATAAGAGTAATAAAGCGATTTAAAATGGGCCACGACCGCCGCCCATACCACCGCCCATTCCTGGTGGCATCATACCTTTCATCTGGCGCATCATTTTACGCATGCCACCTTTACCCGACATTTTTTTCATCATTTTCTGCATCTGGGTAAATTGTTTGAGCAACCGATTCACATCTTGGATCTGAGTCCCTGAACCTGCGGCGATACGTCGTTTACGAGAGCCTTTAATGATGTCCGGATGAGCCCGCTCTTTAACGGTCATGGAATTAATAATTGCTTCCATTTTGATGGTCATCGAATCATCCATCTGATCTTTGACCCCCGCTGGTAACTGCCCCATTCCTGGCAGTTTATCCATCAGGCCCATCATACCGCCCATTTTTTTCATCTGCTGAAGTTGATCTCGAAAATCGGCTAAATCGAATCCTTTGCCCTTTTTCACTTTCGAGGCTAATTTTTCAGCCTGCTTTCTATCGACGTTACGCTCCACCTCTTCAATCAAAGAGAGCACATCGCCCATACCTAAAATTCGCGATGCAATCCTATCTGGATAAAAAGGCTCTAGGGCATCAGTTTTCTCACCCATCCCGATAAATTTAATCGGTTTGCCAGTTATCTGACGAATCGATAACGCCGCACCACCACGCGCATCACCATCAGCTTTAGTCAGGATGACCCCAGTTAAAGGCAGCGCTTCATGGAACGCTTTGGCAGTATTAGCTGCATCTTGCCCGGTCATTGAATCGACCACGAACAATGTTTCAGCAGGTTTTAAATAATCATTTAACTGCTGGATCTCAATCATCATGTCTTCATCGACATGCAATCGACCTGCGGTATCGACAATCAGTACATCAAAAAAGTGCAGTTTGGCATAATCTAAAGCAGCCGTGGCGATCTCAATTGGTTTTTGCTCGGTGCTACTTGGGAAAAATTCAACTTGAACTTCCAAAGCCAAAGTTTCGAGCTGTTTAATCGCCGCTGGGCGATAAATATCGGCGCTGACCACCAATACTTTTTTCTTTTCGCGCTCAGTTAAAAATTTAGCTAATTTAGCCACACTGGTGGTTTTACCAGCACCTTGCAGACCCGCCATCAAAATAACGGCTGGCGGAGTCACTGCCAGATCAAGCGCTTCGTTAGCTTGGCCCATCGATTGTTCCAGTTCCGACTGAACAATCTTAATAAAGGCTTGGCCTGGAGTTAAACTTTTTGAGACTTCTTGACCGACCGCGCGCTCTTTTACGCGTTTGACAAAATCACGCACTACTGGCAGTGCGACATCGGCTTCAAGCAGCGCCATGCGCACTTCGCGCAGGGTCTCTTTAATATTGTCTTCGGTCAGCCGGCCACGGCCGCTTATGTTTTTTAGCGTCTTGGAAAGGCGCTCTGATAGATTTTCAAACATGGTAATCCTTCATATGACCGGTTGAGCCATTCCACATAACTGGACGCTCAAGCCACCCGTTAGATATATGGCCCCTATTGTACCTAATTTTTAAGCGACCAACATAGCCCAGTGACGCTAACTTGCAAATCGATGTATCAACAACACATTTCTCGGGTAGCTCTTAAAAACAGTCAACGGTATACTGTCAAAACACTTTCTTAAGCTAATGTTTGAATTGATATGAATTTAGTCTTGCTGCCAGCAATCGTCTTCTATCTCATTGCATCTTATGCTTGTGGCAAATCGTTATTATCTCAAGAAGCCAAAAAACGACGTAGCGTTCTTATTTGCGCCACCTTCGCATTAATTCTTCATGGGGTTTGGGTGAGTCAGCATATGTTGCTCACCAACGGCCAAGATTTAAGCATCGTCAACGTCGCGGTTTTATTGTGCCTATTGCTCAGTTTATCGGTGACGATGGGATGTTCGCGTTTCCAACTGTGGATCATGCTGCCTGTTGTGTATATCGCTAGCGTGATTACGCTGCTTTTAGCGCACTTTATCCGTACCCCTTATATTTTGCACTTGGGCATTTATCCGCAAGTGATGGTTCATATTGGGTTTGCTCTGGTTGCCTTTACGGTGATGATGATAGCGGCCTTATTTGCTCTGCAACTGGGATATCTAGATTATTCATTAAAACGCCACCGTCCTCATGCGTTGAAGCTGTCGATGCCACCCTTGATTAAAATTGAGAACCAACTGGTCGCACTTATTCAAATTGGGATGGTATTGCTGACAATTTCGCTGATTACCGGATTTGTTTTCCTTAGCCATATTTTTGATAACAATCAGGTTCATAAAGCTATTTTGGCAGTCATTGCCTGGTTCGTTTATCTACTTTTATTATTAGGGCATCGCTACTGGGGTTGGCGCGGACGGACCATTGGCGTTTTAACGCTGCTTGGCGCTATTTTATTAATTCTCTCTTACTTTGGAAGCCGGCTCCTATCTAATTTCTACTAATCACGTTGGCCGCTCATTTAGCGGCCTGTTGAGCAATTTTTTGCAATATCAATTTTGATCTAATTTTCCAGTATTATTGTTATCATTTACTTAGAAAAGATTTGTCACTTGACACCACCTAAGTCAACACTTTTAATGGGCTTTGGTACTTAACAGGAGTAAATTTCTTGGACGATATCTCGACGAGTGTCTTAGTAGGCATACTCGTTTTGATGATTGCCATTTCGGCTTTCTTTTCAAGCTCAGAAACAGGCATGATGTCGCTCAACCGCTATCGGTTGAAGCACTTGGTGAAAAATAATAACCGTAGTGCTAAACGTACGGATGCATTATTAAAAAGGACCGATCGACTAATTAGTCTGATTCTTATCGGTAATAACCTCGTTAATATTTTGGCATCCTCTATCGCAACCGTTGTTGGCTTGCGCTGGTTTCCTAATTATGGGCTAGCGATTACCACAATAGGGTTGACGCTGATTATTTTGATATTCGCCGAAGTAACTCCGAAAACCATGGCAGCACTGTATCCAGAACGGTTTGCGTTTACTTCGTCTTGGATATTAGGGCCATTGATGAGAGTGTTGTTTCCTGTCATCTGGCTAGTTAATAGCATCTCCAATGTGTTACTTCTGGTTTGCGGCATGAATCCTAAAAAAGCGGCAACATCGGCTTTAAATCCAGAAGAACTTCGTACAGTAGTTAACGAAGCTGGCACGCTTATTCCTCGCCGTCACCAAGATATGCTACTGAGTATCCTGGATCTTGAACACGTTAGTGTCGATGACATCATGGTGCCACGCAACGATATCGCAGGCATTGACATCAATGATGAGTGGGAATCCATTTTAAAACAACTCACCCATACGTCTCACACACGCTTGTTGCTCTATCGCGATAATATTGATGATGCAGTCGGCTTTGTCCACGCTCGCGATGCACTGCGTCTGTTGGTCAAAGAGCAATTTGATAAAACGACTCTGCTGCGGGCAGTTAAAGAGATTTACTTTATCCCTGAGAATACCCCACTGAATATCCAATTGGGTAAATTTCAGCGCCGTAAAGAGCGCATCGGACTGATTGTCGATGAATATGGTGATATTCAAGGGCTAGTCACTTTAGAAGATATTCTCGAAGAGATTGTAGGTGATTTCACCACAACTATCTCCCCCACACCAAGTGAAGAGATTCATCCGCAGCCAGATGGCAGTTATATCATCGAAGGAACGACGAATATTCGAGATTTGAACAAAGAACTTGGCTGGACGTTACCTACCGATGGACCGCGCACATTAAATGGGTTAATTGTTGAATATCTTGAAGATATTCCAAAATCGCCCGTGGGAATGCGAATTGCTGGATATCCAATCGAAGTTCTAGAGATTGATAATAATGCAATTCGCCAGGCACGCATTATGCCGCAATTTTATCAAAATATTGCATCAAACTAATAACGCGTTGTTTTAAAAATAAAAAACCGGCCAAGAGCCGGTTTTTTATTACGCATTTAAAGATTGCTTATAAAGCAGCAAGCTGCTCTTTACTCAAGGCAATATCTTCATTGTGGTTAACAGCAATCCCACGATCAATAATATTTTGAGCAATCTGTTTCGCTTCATCAAGCGAGTGCATGTGATAAGTTCCACACTGGAATTTATTCAGCTCTGGAATCTCACTTTGAGACTGAACCGTCAATACATCTTTCATTGACGCCAGCCATGCATCAGCAACCTGCTGTTCGGTTGGCTGACCAATCAGACTCATATAGAAACCAGTACGACATCCCATCGGTGAAATATCAATAATTTCAACATTTGAACTGTTTAAGTGATTGCGCATAAAACCAGCGAAAAGGTGTTCTAAGGTATGAATGCCTCTTTCTGGCAAAATTTCCTCATTCGGAACACAGTAGCGCAGATCATAAACAGTGATGGTATCTTTACCTGGTGTGGTCATCGATTTAGCGACTCGTACCGCTGGTGCGTGCATACGAGTATGATCTACAGTAAAACTATCTAATAATGGCATAAAAATCTCTCTCTTTAGGCCTCTCGGCGGTTCTACGGACAAGTTCTAAGCCGATACCAAGTGCTTATCTCTAAGCCTTAAAAAACGACTCTGAGCCTTGGCTCATTATACGCTTTCATCATCAAGGCACCATACTTTAACTAAACAGCAATCGATACAGCCAGCCGTGATCTAACTCTTTCTTACAACTGCGATATTGAGCACCATAACGACGGGCTCGTGCATCAACCTGTTTAGCAACGCGCAGTAACCAGCTTTTGTGCTTATAGGTCCCGCGCCGATAACCTCCCCATCCTTCGTGATAATTGAGATACTGATCCTTAGCATCCCATTTTGAAACACCATTTAAGATGTATGTTTTATTAGTATACCAACCTATAAAGTCGATCGCATCGGCGAAATCATCTCTATCCGCACCATAACGATGGGTTGCGCGCTGATAATCGGCCCACGTACTATCTTGGGCCTGCGCATACCCATACGCTGAGCTTTTGCGGCCAATCGGAATAAATCCCAAAAAATATTCCATGGGTTGCTCAGCATCGTAATGAAACCGAGATTCTTGATAGATAAACGCCATCGGTACCTGCACAGGTGTTCCCCAGCGTTTATTCATATCTTTAGCCGCCTCATACCAACCATGATTTTCGCGAAAAATATCGCATAAATTATTAGGATGAGTCGGCGGCGCACTAGCACAACCTGTCAGAGCACTCATAAATACGATGATGGCAACGATGCGATAAAAATGCATAACGATTAAGCCAATGGCACGCTGGCTCTTGCGAAATAATCCTGAATATAATCATCCAGGCTCAGGTTGTCCTGCTGCTCAATCGCTTTTTGTTCATCGATGCTTTGTGCGACAATCTCATCCAATTTATCTTTGCTCCAAAAGCTCAGTGGATGCTCTTGCAGGGCAAGCTTGTGATTTTTAGCCAGCTCTAGCGCTAAGACGCTGTTATCTTCATTCTCACCGACTAACTGCGAAAGTAGTTGTTCAGAAAGCGGCGGACGCTGGGTGACCCGCTCAACGGCATCGGTAAATTGCTGCCCTAAAACACTGGCTACCTCGCCCATTGCTTGATTAATCTCTTTTAACCAATCACTCACAAGACGGTCTTGGCCATTAATATGCAATTTAAGGCTTGGATCGCGACCTTTTAACGCAACTTGATTGAGATTATCTCGGCACTGCTGCAGCTCGCCTTCAGCCATCGGCGCCGATGGCATCATCAAGCACCAAAGGAGCAATGAGTCAATAAATTGCAGCTGAAATGAAGCCACGCCTTGCGGAACAAATGGATTCAGGTCCAACGAGCGCACTTCAATATACTCAATGCCTTTTTCAAACAATGCTTGCGATGGCGTCTGGCCAGATTTAGTCACACGTTTAGCACGAATTGGCGCATACAGCTCATTTTCAATTTGCAGGATATTACTGTTGAGCTGACGATACTCGCCATCAACCTTAACCCCAAGCTTGGCAAACGTCTGAGAAGGCGTCTGAGTGGCCTTACGAACGCTACAGACGTATTCTTTAAGAGAGTTGTAACTTATCTGTAAATTAGAATGAGCACTGCTGGTATAGCCTAAATCACTCATCCGCAGCGATGTCGCATATGGAAGATAAAGAGAACCTTGTCCAAGCGATTGAAACTCTAAGCTACTTTGACGGTCTTGAATAAAGCTCTGACACAATGCCGGAGATGCGCCAAACCAATAAGGGATCACCCAACCATAGCGATAGAAGTTACGGATAATATGCATATACTGCTCTGAGACGAACTCTTGCAGTGGTTGCTCATTACCAAGTATCTGTTGCCATTGTGGCCAAAAGCTCTCTGGCAAGGAGAAGTTATAATGGATACCAGCAATGATCTGCATAGTGCTACCATAACGCGCTTTTAGCCCACGCCGATAGATATGCTTCATCATACCGACATTAGACTGCCCGTAGGTCGCTAATGGAATATCATCGTCATCACCCACAAAACACGGCATGCTCATCGGCCACAACAATTCATCACCAATCGCATCAGCGGTATATCGATGAATATCTTTCAGAGCATTCATCAACTGCTCATGGTTACGTTCAACCGGAGTCACAAATTCGAGCAGATTTTCGGCATAATCAGTCGTTATCAGCGGATTAGTTAAATTACTACCCAGACGCTGGCGTGGGTGCGGCGTCTTCGCAAGCTGTCCATTGGGTTGTATGCGCAGTGTCTCGCGTTCAATACCGCGGCCAATCTGCTCACCTAAACCGGTTTGAGCCAACTGTTTGAGGCCATTTAAAAGCCCTGAAAAATCTTGATTCAAACTATAACTCTCAAGGTAAATGTGTATCGCGCAAGCATATCTGGATTAACCTAAAAGATCCAATAAGCACGACCTATTGAAGCTATTACTAAAAAACGGCCTTCAGCAATAGTTGCTACTGAACAAAATAGCTCGGTTTACAAATTGTGCGCACATCAAAATGCGTCATTCCAGCAGCTTTAGCAGCGTCAAAACCAGCCTGAGCATCTTCAAACACAATGCATTGCTCTGATGGCACGTTTAACAGCTTAGCGCAGCGTAAAAAGGTATCTGGCGCAGGTTTATGTTTTTCAACTTGATCAGAGCCGACGATATGTTCAAATAATCCAGCGATTCCCAAATGAGTCAGTAATCTCGTCGCTTCACTGGTGCTCGCGCCAGTGCCTAAAGCGATGGGCTTTTTCCCAGAATATTGTTTAACGATGTCTACGATTGGAGTAATTTTAACCATCTTGGGTGCTAGTTGTTGATAAAGCACCTCTTTTTCAGCGCTGATTTGAGCATTGTCTAAATGCTTAATATTAGCTCTGTCACATAAAAAATCGACGGTCTGCAACGCAGGCCAGCCGTTAAGCTGATTCATGACTTCTGGTGTATAAGGAATTTGGTATTTAGCTAAAATCTGCTCCCACGCTCGCTGATGAGCAGGAAGAGAGTCAATCACAGTGCCATCCATATCAAAGATAAGCGCAGCATATTTATCGTACATAAGACCTCAACTGTGTTTATTTAAGTCATTCATAACCGCAATATTGTTATCTATGACAATGCCGGGCTTTAAGTTTATTGCATGAAAAATGAAACTCAGTGCAAAACTTACTGTGAAAATAGCTGATCTTCACTAAGATTTGAAAATAGCCTTTGGCAAAATCACTTAGAAGATGACACGATTATTTTTAATACCATTGATATTAACATTGCTTTGGAGTGCTATCAGCCTCTATTTTCATCTGTCCAGCAGGACAATTAGACTGGGTTTATTTTGGATTGGTGGCGTTTCGCTGGCTCTTTCAGCTTTTTTATCGCTGATGATTGTTTTAACTGGCAGTTAACGATTGATGTAATGAGATTGAGAAGAAATGTTCAAAGAAGAAATGGCGCGTGTGGAAGGATTCGAACCTCCGACCGCCTGGTTCGTAGCCAGGTACTCTATCCAGCTGAGCTACACACG
>NZ_JBEQCS010000017.1:0-105328 GCF_046054195.1 Celerinatantimonas sediminis | reverse complement strand
TGGGCTATCGCCGTTAGAGTATGAGCGTCAATATTTTAATGAGGCTAAAAGTCGTCTAGTGAAGTAGTGGCGATTCACACCTTTCCTTGTCACAACTGCGCTAGACATATCGTAGCTGCAGGCATTACGCATGTTGTTTACATTGAACCATACGAAAAAAGCCTAGCACTCGATTTACATAGTGACGCAATCAGCCAAACAGATAGCCCAACTAATGATAAATTAGTGCTGAAAAACTTTGAAGGTGTATCACCAAATAAATATGCAGAGTTTTTTATCTATAGAAGAGCACGTAAAGATAACAAAGGTCAAGTAATTAGTTACGAATTACCTACATCTAATCAGGTAGAACCACACCAGTTAGACTGCTACGTAGATTATGAAGTTAAGGTAGCAGATTTTGCTAACAAAACAGTTGGAGAAGACTCATATTCGACGGATACATGAGAGACTATAAATAATTCTGTGTAACTAACTGTCGAGTTACATATAGTCTGTCTTCAAACATAGTCATAAAACGGTTTAAGACCTGACGCCAGTTTCTGATGGGAATCGTCCACTCCTTGGACTTATTCTGGAAAAGGTCTTGGAATTGGTGTAATTTCTAAAGACCTCGTCGCATGTAATTACCCTGATGTAATCCAGATTATGAGCAATTGCATAGCCGTGAAAGATATATGGCTAGTTGTTCATCCTGATAGTTATCGAAATATTCGGATAAAAAAACTAGTTGAAATCATTTCGTCACTGTTTAGTTAAAATCCGCCAAATAGTTATAGAGAGCAACCTTATCCTTTTTCTTTGCATTAGTTGTTATTGAATAATTAACTAATAATTCAGCCTTTCATTTGAGTTGCCATTTGTTTTGCGCATTCCCAATCACCAAATATGTAGGGGCAATTTTTAGCTATTCATACAACCACATCGGCACCATTGAAAGCGCCAGCATCGCGCCAAGCGCAAAGTTAAAAATGTTCCACTGTTTATCGCTTTTCATACACTTGGATAATAGCAACCCTAAAGAGCACCAAAACGAAAGCGAGAATAATGCAGCGATGCAAAAAAAAGTGCCGATTATAGCGCCTAGAATAATTGGACTATGGGTTAAATCAGCAAAAGATGCAGCGGCGCTTAAAGCCATTACCCACCCTTTAGGATTGTGCCAAACCAAAAATATTGCACCCATAACCCCCGTAGGTTTATAAAGATTCCGTGATAATTGTGGTGAGCCTAACTGCATTGTTTTCCATGCAAGCCATAGTAAATATAAACTGCCAACAATCTTCATGAACCATTTCAATGATGGCATCGCAATTAGAATGCTACCGAGCCCAATCGCGGATGAAGCTCCCATCGTTGCAAGACCCAATGCAATACCAATCATAAAAGGGATGGTGCGTTTAAATCCAAAATGTGCTCCCGATGCGGTTGCAAGTGTAGTGGCGCCCCCAGGTGAGATTGTCGAAACAATCACAAACACAACTAAAGATAGATAAAGTGTGACATACATACTTACAGCTCAGCATTCTTAAAGTAGATGACAGAGACTGTATCGAAGCACTACACATAAGAAAAATTAATATTTAATGCATTATCCATTACGACTTATAATAGTTATCTATTCATTGCTTGAGAACATGTAGATGAGTCGGAATCTTGATATTGGTTTATTACGTACGTTCGTCACTGTCGCTGATTGCAACAACATGACCGTTGCAGCAAACGCCCTACACATGACACAAAGCGCTGTAAGTCAGCAAGTATCTCGCCTAGAACAACAAACGGGGCAACTGTTCGTGCGTAAAAATCGCACGTTGCATCTCACCAATCAAGCCGAACGCCTGCTGGTCAAAGCAAGGAAACTCATTACGTTTAATGATGAACTTTGGGCTGAAGTAACCGATAAACCTGTTATGGGAATAATCAAATTGGGGGCATCTTATGATTTGGTCAGTACAATTTTGCCGCCAGTTTTAAAGGAATTTACCAAAGAATACCCTCTGGTCGAAATTGAATTACTCTGTCTGCCATCTCTTGAATTAAAAAAAGCCATTGAAAACAGTTCTATTGATTTAGCGCTGATAGAAGAACCTCTCACACAAGCTAATGCACAGAGCCTATTAATTGACCGGCTGGTTTGGGTCGGAGCCAAAGCTGGCAAAGCCCATTTAAAAAGGCCGGTACCGATATCAATCGTCTCCGATACATGCGCCTTTAGACCCATCGTACTTCAGGCTCTGGCAGATCACTCACTGAGTTGGCGAACTATTTTTGAAAGCGGCAGTTTTGATGCAACCAGAGCAACGGTTCGCTGCGATTTAGCCATCACGGCTTGCTTAGCTTCAACCGTCCCTGACGATCTTGAGGTTCTAGCTTTTGACAGTTATATGCCGCCACTGCCGTCTTTCTCAGTAAATTTTTACCAAGCGAAGACACCGCTCTCAAAAGCTGCAAATGAGCTATCACTGCAGATTAGAAATGCATTTACCTCGGTAAAATAATGGCTTGCTAAGCTGCTGCCTTTTTCCTAAAAAATATAAAAAGCGGAGATTGTTTTGCCAATCCTCCGCTTTTTATTCCGACTTAACTAAAAGCTGCTATCAATTCATCGCATCTTCGTCTTTGACATAATCGGTATAACCGTTTTGCACGACAATATGATCAGCGATGTATTTCGCATCATGCCAGACACCATAGATAAAAGATGAGGCGCGATTGACCAAGTTTGGTAAACCTAAAAAGTAGATGCCACGCTGCACTGAAATGCCTCGTTTTTGAAACGGTGCCCCGCTCTTATCAAATGCGTCTACTTTTAACCAACTAAAATCGAATTTAAAACCTGTTGCCCACAAGATAGAGGTGATCCCAGCTTCTTTAAGATCAAGGCTTAATATCGGCTGAGTAATGCACGTTGGATCGCTTAATAGCTCCCAAGCGGAAGGTTCAGGTGGCAAATCTAGGCCATGTTGCTCAATGTATTTATCGGCATCACGCAATACATCAAAATAGCCTTTGTCCCCTTGAGCAATATTTTCAGCAAGCCCCGGTTTAAATTCGACAACACCATTGTCACAGCCTTTGGTCGAGCCGACCAAGGTGATCCCCATGTGGCCTAAGGCGCGAAAGTCCACGGTTTGTCCGCCATCATAACCGCTTGCAGCAAAGGCAACATGCTGCTGTTTAGGGTCTTTAATCTCATCCCACAAACCCAAAGCGCCAAGCCACCAAACATAATCGCGGCCACGATAAGAGCGCGGTGGTCGATAGTGTTGACCAATCGAAAGGTAAACCTCTTTGCCTGCTTTTCGAAGCTCTTGGGCGATTTGCGAGCCCGATGCACCCGCGCCTACTACCAGCACGCCACCTTCAGGAAGCTGCTCGGGATTTTTATAAGCCGATGAGTGCAGCTGCATCAACTCGCTATCGGCTGGAATAATGTCCGGATACGCTGGTTTTTGAAACGGCCCGGTTGCGGCAACCACGTTAGCTGCATCATAAACACCATCTGAGGTGGTCACGCAAAAGCCAAGTCGCCCCTGATTTGGCTCAACACTGATGACATTCACCCCCGTTCGAATCGGGGCTTTGACCATTTTTGCGTACTCTTCAAAATAATCGGCAACGCGCTCTTTTGGGGGAAAAGATTCCTGGCACGTATTGGTAAACTTCAAATTAGGAAAACGGTCATGCCAAGCAGGGCCATTGGCAACTAATGAATCCCAACGCTCAGAGCGCCAGCGCTCGGCAATCCGGCTACGTTCTAGAACAATGTGCGGAACATCCATAGCGCTAAGGTGCTCGCTCATTGCGATGCCCGCCTGACCGGCACCAATGACTACAGTATTGATTTTCTTTGCTGTCATTTTTCTTTTCCTAAAAAGATGAGCTACTGATAGTGATTAGCGACCTTGCATCACTTAAGCAGAAGCATAACGATTGAATTAGCCTATTCACAAAGTTTGAGCAAAGCGTCCTTCATTGCACATCATAATTTTCGAACCCATCGCTTAGGAAAAAAGAAACTACTTACATAACAATCAGTTAAATTGTATTTTCAAATAAAAACAGAACACACATGAGCCCCTAAAGACAATCTCTCGGGCTTATCTTGGAAAAGTGCATAATGTGCTCATTTTCGAATCAAACCGCCCCATAACAGGGCAAAACAGGTCAATTAAAAATGCAATTTAACAAGCAATGCTGAAGTGAATCAAAAGAGTTGCTTGAGTGATCGCCCAGTAAACATATCGATAACATTTTATAAATAGAATAAGAACATTAGGCATAACTTTTGCTAATTATTCGTTATCCAAGTTCGGTTAAAAGAACAATAAAGCGAAGGTATTAATATGCTCAGTCGAATCACACAGCGGCAGTTAGAATATTTTATTGCCTCAGGAGAGGCCGGAAGTATCTTGGGGGCATCAGAGAATATCTTTGTATCATCCTCATCTATTTCAGCTGCTATTACCCACATCGAGGCAGAATTAGGGGCTCAGTTGTTTGTCCGCCATCACGCTCAAGGGATAACTCTCACCCCTGTCGGACAACAAGTGATGACAGAGGCAAAACTCATTATCGAGCAGATGAATAATCTCTATACCATCGCTTCAGAATCACTCAATAGTGTCAGAGGTCCCATTCGCATTGGCTGTATGGAAACATTAGCACCGATGCTATCGCCTGAGCTAATTTATGGCTTTGGCAAAGCGTTTCCAGGGGTGAGCGTATCGCTCGTTGAAGGTAACCATGAAGACTTACTCAATAAGCTTAAAACCGCTGAGATAGATATCGCATTAAGCTACGATCTTACCACCTTTAACGATCTTGAATTTACGCCGCTTGCTGAGCTACCCCCGTATGTGATGGTTGGCGAAAATCACCCGTTAGCTGAGCAAAGCGCTGTAACCTTAAAAGATTTAGAGCCGTATCCTGCTATTTTGCTCGATATCCCATACAGCCGAGAATATTTCTTAAGCTTGTATCGCAATGCGGGTGTCACTCCAGAAATTGTAATGAAAAGCCGCAATAGCGAAGTCATTCGCACCATGGTTGCCAATGGCATTGGCTACAGCCTTAATAACGTACGGCCTAAGGCGAATCTATCGCAAGATGGTAAGCGTTTAAGAAGCCTTCGTTTATCAGGTGAGAACCAAGCGCTCAGCCTTGGCTATGTCTGCGCTAAACACACGCATAAAACTCGAGTGATTAGCGCATTTGCCCAGCGCTGCGAAATGTTTATCTCAAACCAATATATTCCTGGCATGGCGGCACCGAGTTTTTATGACCCGCATATTGTGCCGCTGCTAAAAACGGGCTAGTGCAGCCATGAGTGCCCGCCAGCAAGTAAGACGGCTACTTTAGCAACTCACTAACGGCACTCAACGCCAAACGATAGCCTGTCACACCTAATCCGGCAATCACTCCGGTTGCCGCTTTAGAGATATATGAGTGATGACGAAATGGCTCCCGCTGCCAGATATTACTCATGTGCGCTTCGATAATCGGACCATTAAATGCCAACAAAGCATCCAAAATGGGTACGGAGCTATACGTCAATCCGGCGGCATTAATTACAATCGCATCGGCGCTTAATCGCGCTTCTTGGATCCAATCAACGAGCACGCCTTCATGATTCGATTGGCGAAAATCGAGGGTCAAACCAAGGCTTTTGGCATGTTCAAGACACTGCTGTTGGATGCTTTCAAAACTATCGCTGCCATAGGTTCCTTTATCATCCAGTCCATAGAGATTGGCATTGGGCCCATTTAGAAAAAACACTGTTTTCGTCATCAACTGATCTCCTAATGATCTACCGGTAATGTCGTGCTCATCGCAGGATGGCGCTTAAATTCATCAAACCAGTCGGCTGCGTTTGGTGCGCTCTGCCGCCAGTCTATGTCTGGATAACGAAAATCCAGATATCCCAGCGCGCAGCCAATGCTGATTAAACCGATGGTTTTAGGCTCAACATTAAATGGACTGGCAGCTACTTGAGCTTCAATCTCCTTAACCGCTGCATCAACCTTCACTAATTGCGCATCAATCCAGCCATCCCATTGCTTATCGTCTGGACGAGCGGTTTTCTCATAACGGGCTAAAAGCGCGGCATCTACTAAACCATCACCGAGTGATTGTTGACTAAGCGCACGCCAGCGCTCTTGGCCCGATTCAGGGAAAAGTGACCCGTGATGCTCGTGATTTAAATACTCACAAATGACCCGGCTGTCATAGAGCATCAAACCTGTGGGGGTTGCCATGGCCGGAATTTTTGCCAGTGGATTGAATGAAGCAATGCGCTGGTCTCGATGAATGGGATGAGCGGCACAATCAAGCTTTTCAATTTGCTCAGTGATTCCTAAGCAATAGGCGCTCACCATGACTTTGCGAACATAAGCAGAGGTTAAAGCATAATACAGCTGATACATTAGGGCTCTCCTTTTAATGAATATGAGTGCTCATGAAACAAACCAAATATAGGCTTAATCTTCATCAGGGATCACAGCAATAACGTCTATTTCCATGAGCCATTCAGGCTGTGCTAATCCTGCGACCACAATCCCTGTGGAGATGGGAAAAACACCTTTAAGCCATTTACCAACCTCCACATAAACAGCTTCGCGATAACGAGGATCAGTTATGTATGTGGTGGTTTTTACGATATGAGAAAGACTAGAGCCGGCCTCTTCTAAAAGCTGCTTTACGTTTTTCATCGCCTGCTCAGCTTGCGCCTGAGGATTACCTAACCCGACTAAGTTGCCCGCAAAATCGGTTCCGATTTGTCCTCTGACATAGACAGTATTTCCAGCTCGAACAGCCTGACAAAGATCATTATCTAAACTTTGATTGGGGTAAGTTTCTTTCGTGTTAAACATACGAATACGGGTATGAGTCGGCATAATGCGTCCTATCGGCACAAAAATTTAGTTAAGACTCACATGCGCAACAGCGCGAATAAATCACAAATTAATGGGTTAATGATTTGGAAAAAACGAATCGCTGAGAACTCTACTAATGAAAGCGAGATGAGGATTTAATGAGACTCAATCAGCCATGCGCTGATGAAAGAACATGGCCGATTTCACAGAAGTGTAATTTTAAAAAGAGCTGATTATTTTTGCTCAGCTTGTTTGGTTAGCGATGCCACTAAAGCTGATATTTTTTTATAATGCCCAACTTTCCACTCAGCCAGTGGCATATTCCCTTCAATAGCAGCTTCTTTGGCTTTGGCTAAGATCTCCTCGGCCTGATTACTATCAAACGCCACAATGCCCTCTTCATCGGCGATCACAATATCGCCGTTGTTAACGGTAATTCCACCGCAAGTGATCGGCTGCTCAACTTCACCAAGTTTTTCTTTTCGACCCGGTTTAGGAACATTGCCACGGGCATAGACAGCAAATCCCATCTCTTCGATTTCGACCACATCACGAATTACGCCATCAATGATAAATCCTCTGATGCCGCGCTCTGCTGCCGCTGCGCAGACATGCCCGCCAGCAACCGCAAAATTGTTATCGCCGCCATTAATCACCAACACTGAACCGGCTGGGGCTTGATAAATTGCGGCATGGACCATCAGGTTGTCGCCTGGATCACATTTGACGGTATAAGCCGTTCCGACCAAACGAGGGCCACCAGACCATAAGGCTTTGATTCCACAGTCCATATAGGAGCCTTCAGGCAGAACATCACCGTAGTCGCATGTTGAAAATTCGGCAAAAGAGTTGAGATCAATCATTGTGTTTAAGTCACCTGTATTATTAATCGCTTCAAAAATGAGATGTTGTGTTGTTATTGCTTTGGGCAAAGCGGCTTTAAAGTATGAATTAGCGACAGTTTCCAAACACTGAAAAGATTATAAGTGCAAGTTTCAAACAAGAGGATTCATGAAACGCTCTGGCTCTGATATCGCTACTGCTCATAAGCTAAGGGCCTACTTGCCAAGCGTTCTATTGTGAGACTCACTTTAGTATCAAATCACGCGGTGGGTCAAGTGCCTGGCCAAACCAGACACCGATAAAAAGCAGCAGCAGAAATTATGCTTCGCTCACCAAAAAGCCAGCTTCGCGAAGTGCCACCAAGGCATCATCTATCATCTGTTGTGATGGCGCGCTCAGTGTATGCAAATGCACGCCGCCGGTTAATTCAAAGAGGTAAGATGCTCCAGAGCTGCGCATTTTTTGCATAAATGCTTCAACATCTTTACGGGTCCGAATATGCAATTGCGCTGTAATTTCGCCATATAACGCGTGCTCAACAATGACATTTTTAACGCTCAGGCCATAATCGACCATCAGTAATAGCTCATCTTGAGTTTGTTCGCCATCGTGCTGGCAGGCCACAATCTGCTCAACCATCACCGGTGCGGCAGCATTTAAGCTGTGATAGATATACCCTTGGCTCGTTGGAATAATCGGCTCATTGCGCGCCTTTAACAGCGCAATATCCTGCACGATGACTTGCCGGGAAACCGACGCCATTTGCGCCAACTCACTGCCCGTAAGTGGGGCTGAACCATTTTTTAAAAGCTCTAAAATTCGAGTCCGTCGCTGTTCGCCAATTAGTTTTTGTCCCATAAAATCCTATCTTAATTATGTTGGCCGTAATTGCTCAAGTACATCTACAAACGCCGTTATCTCTGAAAGCTGCGTATCCTTACCAAAGGATGCTCGAAAAAACTGAGCGGCTTTTTCTGCGCTATATCCCAAAGCTTTAAGCGTTGGGGAAATCTCATCAAGACCGACCCGACACGCACTTCCAGTGGCAATACAAACGCCATGACGATTGCTCTCTAGCATAACATATTGCCCTTGCAGACCTTGATAAAAAGCCCCAAAAATTCCCGGCAAGATTGCCCCGCGCTTGTCATCAAAGAGCTCTATGGGTAACTCGCGCGAGCGGATCTGCGTGACAAGCTGCGCTCGCAAATTTTGAAGATGCGCGTTAATTTTCTCGCGCTTGGGCCATAGTTGCTCACACGATGCTACAAATGCGCCAATCAGTGGCGCATTAAGAGTCCCCGGATAAAAGCCATGCTGCTGATGATTACCCGAGTAAACGCTCTGCCAAGGCACATTTTTAGAAAAAGAGACGACTCCAACCCCTTTGGGAGCATATACTTTGTGCCCTGCCAAAGTAATCGCATCGGCACCTAACTTAGTATGTGAAACATCAAGCTTGGAAAAGCTCTGCACTGCATCGCAATGCACTGTGATACCAGAGCGTTTTAAGATTGGGCAAAGCCGCGCCAATGGCTGAATGATGCCGGTTTCTGAATTAACATGTTGAATACTGACCAACCCCGTTTCTTCACGCAGCGCATTGCTCAGACACTGCTCATCAATCTCGCCACTGGCATTCGGCGCAATACTTTCAACCCAAAAACCCTGCTCACGAAGCATCTGGGCGGCACTAAATACTGACGAGTGTTCCATCTGACTCATAAGAATATGGTTTTTATTCTTTGGCAGCGCTTTAGCTAGCGAGAGCAACGCATAGATATTGGAGTGCGAGCCACTATCGGTAAAAAACACCTCGTCACTGGTAGTATCAAGCAATTGAGCCAAATAGCGTTTGGCATAACTCACGACGGCATCCGTCTGAGTGCCAAGATCATGTAAACTGCTGGCATTGGCAAAATAGTGACGGCTTAACTGCGAAAAAGCCTCAAGAGCTTCCTCACTAACGGGCGTTGACGCCGCATAATCTAAGTAAATCAAAGCGATAACTCATAGTTAAATAAATCTCGTTGAGATTATCCTAGGGCTATGA
The DNA here is from genome assembly GCF_046054195.1 of Celerinatantimonas sediminis. Lineage (NCBI taxonomy): Bacteria > Pseudomonadati > Pseudomonadota > Gammaproteobacteria > Celerinatantimonadaceae > Celerinatantimonas > Celerinatantimonas sediminis. The sequence continues at coordinate 95,554 of NZ_JBEQCS010000017.1, read as the reverse complement.
CATTCTATGTGTCAAGACACATGTAAACACATAGAATTATGTCAACTCGTATCATTGTTATTGGTTCCGGGATTGCCGCCTTGTCACTGGCCGCACATGCATCTGATGATTGTGAAATCATTATTCTGACTAAGACAACCACCGATGATAGTAACTCCATGCTTGCTCAGGGTGGAATCGCCACTTCCTATTTGCCGGATGATTCTATTGAGCAACATTTACACGATACGCTTGAGGCTGGCGCCGGACATAACGACCAAGTAGCATCAGAGGCGATTATCCGTGAGGGCAAAGCCATCGTGCTCGAGCTTTTAAAGCGTGGCTGTCCTTTTGATAAAACCCCTTCGATGCAACCAAGACTGGGTAAAGAAGGTGCTCATTCGCAAAACCGGATCTTTCATGCGGGCGGCGATCAAACCGGCCGGATTTTAGTGCAATATTTGCTCAAACAGTTGCCTAAAAATGTTCAGCTAATTCAATCAGCACAAGTACTGGAACTGGTTAAAAGCGCCGATAACAAGCGTTGTATCGGGGCTATTTATAAACAAAGTGATGGACAACTGATCACACTTAAAGCCGATGCCGTGGTGCTTTCAACTGGCGGCTGCGGACAGCTTTATCCGGTGACAACCAATAATAAGACACTCACCGGCGATGGCTTGATGATGGCCTATCGTGCAGGCGCAGCGCTGGTTGATCTCGAATTTACCCAGTTTCATCCCACCTTGCTGATAAACCAGCAGCACGTATTCGGGTTAGTCTCTGAAGCCGTTCGAGGTCAGGGAGCTACTTTAGAAGATGAGCATGGCCGCGCAGTCATGGCTGGCATTCATCCAATGGCTGATCTGGCGCCTCGTGATGTGGTTGCAAGGGTTTTGCAGCGAGAAGCGCAAAGTGGCCACCAAATCTATCTAAATATTCGCCCGGTTCAACATTTTCGGGATCACTTCCCGACCATTAGTAAATTATGCGATACGGCCCAAATTGATTTAGATACCGGCAAAATTCCAGTTTCGCCTGGAATGCATTTCCTAATGGGCGGCATCAAAGTCGATGAAAATTCCCAAAGCTCGCTTCCCGGTCTTTATGCCATTGGCGAAGTCGCCTGCACCGGGTTGCACGGCGCCAATCGACTCGCTAGCAATTCGTTATTAGAAGGATTAGTCACGGGCAAACGCGTGGCAATGGCACTTAGCCATGCCCAAATAACACAGATGCCGAGCGTGCAGTCATCGCCTTCACTTACCATTGAAGTGCCCACGCTCAGTTTACCAACACTACAAAACTGGCTTAACGAAGCATTGGCAATTGAGCGCAGCAGCGAGGGACTCACCGCCCTTAGAGACAAGTTAGCGCATGTCGATTGCCAAATCACTCACTACCGAAATGCTTGCAGCAAGCAGATAGAAATAGCCAATGCTTGGGCTCTTGCCAAACTCATTACTCAATCAGCGCTGCTTCGTGACGAAAGTCGCGGCAGCCATTATCGAAAAGACAGTCCGAAACGTTGCGATAGCAAGTGGCAGGGCAAACAAATCGTCCACCAGCTTGGACGCGTCAGTATTATCGAAAATCCAAGGATCATAAACTCATGCACGACTTCCAACTTCGCACACTGTTAAGTCAGTTTTTTCAGGAAGATATTGGCTTTGGCGATCTTTCTGCTGAAGCTATCTTTGCCAATGAGCATGCCACCGGCACCATTATCGCCAAACAGCCGGGCATTTTTTGCGCAAGCAGTTTGATTACACAAGGCTATCAGCTTCTGAGCGAGCAGATTAATGTCACAACATTGGTTAACGATGGCGAGCCGCTCAAAAAAGGCGATGTCATTGCCAAAATTGAAGGGCCCGTGCGCGAAATATTAACCGGAGAGCGGGTGATCCTCAATTTAATCCAACATATGTCAGGGATTGCTACGGCTACCGCGCATGCGGTCCAAGTCCTTGATGATCCGAACATTCGCATCTGTGATACACGCAAAACCACCCCAGGGCTTCGAATGTTAGACAAATATGCGGTGAAATCTGGCGGCGGTAGTAATCACCGCTTTGGTTTAGATGATGGCGTCATGATTAAAGACAATCACATCGCAGCTTGTGGCTCAATTGCCAATGCGATGGCGCGAGTTCGCAAAGCAGTTGGGCACATGGTGAAAATTGAAGTGGAAATTGAAACCCGCCAACAGCTTGAAGAGGCCATTGCAGCCAAAGCAGATGTCATAATGTTCGACAACTGCTCGCCCGAGACTGTCAGAGAATTTCGCGCTCTCACCCCGGCAAACATCATCACCGAAGCATCGGGTGGAATTACTCTGGAAAACTTAGCTGAATTTCGCCACAGCGGCGTGGATATGATCTCGCTGGGTTATTTAACCCACTCAGTTAAAGCGCTGGATATCAGCTTAGATATATAGGTTGTAAGGAATTTTTCATGGCTATTTTAGATCTTATTGAAAACCCAGAAATAATGCCACAAGGCTACAAAGCGCTCAGTCAAACGCAAATGGTAGAGCGAGTCTGGCAGATTAAAGAATCATTTGGCGATAAACTCTTTTTGCCCGCGCACCATTACCAAAAAGATGAAGTAATCCAGTTTGCCGATGCGATTGGCGACTCCTTGCAACTGGCGCAAATTGCAGCCAAAAATACTCAAGCAGATTACATCGTCTTTTGTGGCGTGCACTTTATGGCTGAAACCGCTGATATGCTCACCAAAGCCAATCAGAGTGTGATACTGCCTGATATGCGAGCAGGTTGTACCATGGCGGATATGGCAAACTTAACGCAATTAGAAAACGCTTGGCAGAGCCTTGAGTCACAACTTGGACAAACCATTTTGCCCCTGACCTACGTCAACTCTACCGCTGAGATTAAGGCCTTTGTTGGTCGCCATGGCGGAGCGACCGTAACCTCATCAAATGCCAAACGGATTTTAAGCTGGGCACTTGAACAACAACAGCGCGTGTTGTTTCTGCCCGATCAACATCTGGGCCGCAATAGCGCCTTTGATTTAGGCGTTGCACTGGATGAAATGGCGATTTTTAGCCCCGAACACAACCAACTGCTTGGCTCACCTGATGTATCGAAACTAAAAATTATTCTCTGGCAGGGGCACTGCTCCGTCCATGAGAAGTTCACCGTACAAAATATTCAGCAAATTCGCCAAAGTAGTCCAAAGACCAAGATTATCGTTCATCCAGAGTGCAGCCACGAGGTCGTGACCGCCGCTGATTTTGCAGGTTCCACAAAATACATTATTGATGTGCTAAATGAAGCAGAACCAAATAGTCAATGGGCGGTAGGGACTGAGATGAATCTGGTAAATCGCCTGATTAGCCAGCATCCAGACAAACAAATCTGTTCGCTGAACCCAAATATGTGTCCATGTTTAACGATGAATCGAATCGACCTGCCACACCTGCTATTTGCGCTGGAAAGCTTAGTCAACAAAGCGCCAATTGGCGTGATTAAAGTCGATGAGCCAACCACTACTGATGCGATAAAAGCTCTGGAGCGGATGTTAACGATTTAAAACACGCTGCGTTAATCAATCGTATCTAAATAAACATAAGCATGCTAAAAATAGGTCAAACTCACTTACTTGGGAAAAACCATGTTCATTGTTTCACTGACCTATAAATGTGAAGTTAGCGAGATTGAAAAACAGCTCAAGGCCCACATCGAATTTTTAGATAAATATTATCAAAGTGGTGTCTTTATCGCATCAGGACGCAAAGTGCCGCGAACGGGCGGCATTATTATGGCCAGATGCGAGAGTAAAGCAGCTCTTGAGAGCATTCTGGCTGAGGACCCATTTGCCAGCCACCAGCTAGCTGATTATGAAATCATTGAATTTGCAGCGTCAAAATTCATCTCTGAGCTAGCTGCTCTTGGAAAATAAAATATTCTTTATTCCTCAAGCTATTGAAAAATGGCTTATTTAGTCCTAATCAACATTATTATTTATGATTTTATCATAACCGACTTTACATTCTGAACAGTGTTCATTAAACTCTTTTCAAACACTAATTGAACAGTGTTCATAACCTTCAATTGAACACTGCTTAGTTTTACTTCAGGAGAGAATAATGGCTCGACGCAACGACCACAGTCGTGAACAACTCAAAGAACTGGCGCTGATTGCTGGTGAACAGCTGATTGACGAACAAGGACTCAGCGCACTATCCACGCGAAAAATCGCCAATCAAATTGGTTATTCAGTTGGGACACTCTATCTGATTTTTAATAACTTGGATGACTTGTGCTGGCACATCAATGCCCGCAGCATGGCAAAACTGGACGAACAATTAAGCGCTAATATTGGCTCTGAAAAAGCGCAAGATCCGTGTAAAACATTGCAAATCATCGCCTACAGTTATCTTGATTTTGCCTCTCGTTGGCCAAACCGCTGGGCATTGATGTTTGAACATCACACCAGCGATGAGGTGAGCTCTCCACAATGGCTTGATGAAGCCATCGAAAAACTCTTTTTGTACGTCAGCCAGCCGCTGCGCGCGCTAAACCCAAGTGCCAGTGATGCATCCCTCACACTTGCGACACGTTCCTTGTGGTGTGCCATGCATGGGATTGCCGCGCTAAATTCACAAGGGAAACTGTTTTTAACTGGCATTGGCCGTGAACCATTGGTCAACGACCTACTAACCCGTTATCTCTCAAGCTGGCAGCAGGAGACATTCGCATGAAAAGCTTAATTCGCTCGAAGGGATTTGCCGCCTATATTGTGGTGGCTTTTCTCAACGCCTTTGTCGATCTGGGCCATAAAATTATCATTCAAAATACGTTATTTAAAAGCTTTGATGGCAGCGTTCAAATTGAGCTCACTGCAATTGTCAATGCACTGATTTTGTTGCCGTTTATTTTACTATTTACCCCTGCGGGCTTTATTAGTGATCGCTTTAAAAAGCAGCGCGTCATGCAGCTAAGTTCAGCCGCCTGTGTGCTCATCACGGTGCTTATCACTTGGTGTTATTACCAAGGTCATTTTATCGGCGCATTTATCCTGACTTTTTTATTGGCTTTGCAAAGCGCCATCTACTCACCCGCTAAATACGGTTATATCCGCGATCTAATTGGCGTTGAGCGGCTAAGCGAGGGCAATGGTTGGATTCAAGCGGTAACAATGGTTGCCATTTTAGGCTCGATAGTGATGTTTTCAGCGTTGTTTGAATCCCTACTCCCAGCTGCCGCAAGTTATACGCCTACCGATGTTTTACATTATGTTGCGCCACTGGGGTGGGCGTTAGTGGCTCTGGCAAGCTTTGAGTTTCTAACCTCTTTAACCCTTAAAGACACGCAAACCCACGTTCGCCCCCAGCCATTTAACTGGCAAAAATATGCCAAAGGCCAGACTCTTCGAGCCAATTTACGCCTGCTTGCGAGTAACAAAGCCATTTGGCAGTCCGTGCTTGGTCTGACATTATTTTGGGCTTTATCACAGGTGATGCTGGCAGTCTTTCCAGCCTATGGCAAAGCGTATCTGGGCATTGATAATACCTTTGTTTTACAAGGCATTATGGCCCTTTCTGGCATTGGTATCATCGTCGGTTCAATGCTTGCAAACAAAGTCTCACGCGAGCAGATTAATTTGGCCCTGATCCCAGTTGGCATTGCAGGCGTGGCGCTTGGATTAGTGGCATTGGTACAAACGCAATCACTGACTATGCTCGGTGGGGAATTTTTTATCATCGGCATGTGTGGGGCCCTATTTTGTGTGCCGCTAAATGCACTGGTGCAATTTAACGCCAAAGAGAGCCAACTTGGCTCAGTACTGGCGGGCAATAATTTTATCCAAAATATCGGCATGCTGGCATTTTTAGCCTTAACCGTGCTTTTTTCACTGTTTGAATTCAACATGAGTTACCTGCTCTGGGCATTGGCCGTTCTGGCAGTTGTTGCCACTGTGGTCGCCATCATTGTCCTGCCAGAGGCGCTATTAAAAACATTGGTTAGCGCGTTGCTTGGAAGAAAATATCGACTCAAAGTTTTAGGACTTAAAAACTTACAGCAAGATCAACAGGGCATATTGCTGCTGGGAAATCACATCAGTTGGCTCGATTGGGCGATGATCCAGATGGCTTGCCCTCGTCATATTCACTTTGTCATGGACCGTAGTATCTACCAGCGTTGGTACTGCAAATGGTTCTTCGATTTATACAAAGTCATTCCTATTTCTGGAACGCAAAGTCGCGACGCGATGACTCAGATAAGCGAGCTTTTAAATCAGGGCGAAGTTGTTTGTCTATTTCCCGAAGGGGCGATTAGCCACCTCGGTCAGCTAGGCGAATTTAAGCGCGGCTATGAAAAAGCTTGTGAAAACGCATCGGGCGTCATTATCCCTTTCTACCTGCGTGGACTTTGGGGCAGTACTTTTTCACGCTCATCAGAAAAGCTAACCAAACTTCGCTCACAAGGATTAAAGCGCGATGTAGTCATCGCTTTCGGTCAGCCTTTGTCCATACAAACCAAAGCCGATGAGCTCAAGCAACATGTTTTTGACTTATCTGTATCAACTTGGAATGAGTACGCCGATACATTAGAGCCTATCGCTCAATCGTGGATTCAAACAGCAAAAGCCAAACCAACCGACTGGGCGTTGGTCGATAGCAAAGGCGAGCCACAATCCCATCAACGCTTGTTAACAATGAGCGCCTTGATGCACAGACAAATTAAACGATTACCAGGGCAAAATTTAGCACTGTTAGTGCCGACCTCAGTCCCTGGGCTCGTTGCGAATATGGCAGGCTTAATGGCGGGTAAAACAATCGTTAACATTAACTACACGAGTGCTAAATCAGCGCAAATGAACGCTCTGGAACAAGCGCAAATACAAAGTGTTGTCACCTCTCGAATGTTTATCAAAAAATTACAAAAACGTGGGGTGGATTGCGAGCAATTGCTAGCCGATAAAGAAGTTTTATATCTCGAAGATTTTGCTAAAAACGTGCGCAAATCAAGCGCCTTCATGACAGCCCTGATGGCCAAAATTCTGCCAACCAGCGCGCTAAAATTGCTCTGGTGTCCGCCGGTTAGTTTAGATGATAGCGCCGCAATTTTGTTTTCATCAGGTAGTGAAGGCGCCCCCAAAGGGGTGATGTTAAGCCATCGCAATATCATGGCCAATATGCGCCAAGTCTCAGATGTCTTAAATGTACAAAGCCAAGATCGAGTGATGGCCACACTGCCGCTATTTCATGCGTTTGGTTTAACCGTCACAGGCCTAATGCCGATGATTGAAGGCATTCCTGCGGTGTGTCATCCCGACCCAACCGATGGCCTTAATATTGCCAAAGCCATCACGAAATATCAGGCGACTATTATGTGCGCGACCTCTACCTTCTTGCGCTTATATATTCGCAATCGGCGAATTCATCCGCTGATGTTACAAAGCTTACGAGCGGTGGTCAGTGGCGCCGAAAAACTCGACCCACAGGTTCGTAATGAGTTTGCTCAGCGCTTTGGAAAAACAGTTTTGGAAGGCTACGGAACCACTGAAACAACCCCAGTTGCCAGTGTCAATCTGCCCGGCTATATCGACCCAGAGACGGCGCAAGTTCAAGAAGCGGCTCGCCAAGGAAGTGTTGGAATGGCGCTACCGGGTACAACATTTAGGATTGTTGAGCCAAATACACTTGAGCCACTTTCAACTGGTGAAGATGGACTTATCTTAATTGGCGGGGCCCAAATTATGAAAGGCTATCTGAATAACCCTGAGAAAACCGCTGAAGTAATTGTCGAATTAGATGGGCTGCGCTGGTATAAAACCGGCGATAAAGGTCACTTAGATGAAGATGGTTATCTGCACATTGTCGATCGTTACTCACGCTTTGCCAAACTTGCCGGTGAAATGGTTAGCCTTGGCGCTATCGAGCAACAGGTAAAAACCATTATGAATGAGCCTTACCTTGGCATTATTGCAGTGAATCTGCCCGATGAGAAAAAAGGCGAGAAAGTCGTTTTACTGACCACTAGTGAGATGACTCCAGAACAATTTCGCGCCCAACTGATTGAGCATAAAATGCCAGCGTTAATGGTTCCATCAGAAATTATTCAAGTGGATGAACTGCCGATTTTAGGTAGTGGTAAAGTAGACTTTAAAGCCGCTAAACAGCTGGCGTTAGCCAATCGCTAAGCTAATGCGCTACATGAAACGCTCATGTAGCGCTTGCCTAGCACACCTTTGCGCTTACAATGTTGCTCTTAGGTCAATAAGGGATGATTATGCCAATGACAGATGAACTCATGCATCTTTTAGATAAAGCTCACGGCTTTGCCAAAAACGATGAACCCATCATTGCTTTTAGTATTCAACCGCAGCAAACCGTACTGATGAGTCAGGCGTTTGCTAAATCTGCGCCAAATATCACCCTTGAGATTGGCTATGAAAATATCGCAAAGCAGTATTTTCACCATGAGCCTCCCACTGCCGATGAACTAGAATACGCAATCAACACCATTGAAGATGAAATTGCTAAAGTCACTCATCAGGTGCCCAGCGGTTTATTTGTTTGCCAAGATAAAGCTATCATCCATTTAGCAAAATTAAGCGGGGTAACGACAGAGCCCATGCAACTGCCACGTACTCAATTAGAATCGCTGTTTAGTCAGTATGCTGAAATTATTACTGGCCGCCCGGCACGCGAGCGTGATGGTGAAACCGATGTTTCGGCGATATTTTATGCGCGCTTATTGATTTTAAGAGAGATGATGCACCATCTTAAATTTAGCCAGCTATTGTGCCTTGGCTGATGAAAACTCCACCTAAAATCAGGTGGAGTTTTAACACTTATTCTTATTCATCCCATTGCGGGGCAAAATCAGGATTGGCTAAGCGTTCTGCTCGCTCAAGAGTGCCAATGCGTTGCATTTCCTGACCACTAAGTTTTACTAGCCGAGCTTCAAGGTTAGAAGCTAAATGTTCCGGTTTGGTTGAGGAAGGAATAGTGATTAAACCTTGTTGCAATTGCCATGCAATGGCAACTGATGCAGCGCTAGTGTGATGCGCTTGGGCTATTTCTTGCAGCAAGGGGTCATCATTGACTTTCCCCACTGCCAACGGCATATAACCGGTGATGCGAATATCGTTTTGGCGGCAATGCTCAACCAACTTACGATTTTGCAAGTATGGATGCACTTCAATCTGATTGGTCAGAATATTGCCCGCGCCGACAATACTCAGCGCTTGATCAATCTGCGCTGTCGTAAAATTAGAAACCCCAATATTGCGCGTTAAACCCTGCTCTCGAACTCGAGCAAGCTCAGTTAAATACTCCTGCATGGGAACATTGCCCGACTCGTCCGGCCAATGCACCAGCAAAAGATCAACCTCGCTGACCTGCAGTTTTTCTAAACTTTCTTTAACACTGGGGATAAAACGCTCTTTAGGATAATTATCCATCCACACTTTGGTGGTCAAAAAGATATCATCCCGCTCAACATGGCTGTCAGCAATTGCTTGGCCAACCTGTTCTTCATTTCGATAAGCCTGCGCCGTATCAATATGGCGGAATCCAACTTCTAGCGCCATTTTGACTGAATTATAGGCATCATTGCCTTTCAGGCGAAAAGTACCAGCTCCAAGTGATGGAATCGTATTCATAGCAACTCCCATTGGTTGGTGAATGGTTAGGGCGATTTAAATCGGCCCGTCATCGTTAGATCAGGATAAAACGTTACAGGGGGACAATGCAAATGGGTTGATTTAAAGGACATCTAATTGCGATGCCAGCTCAATGAGCCCTGGATGATGGTTATTACGCCGATATAAAAACAGTAATTCGGATGGCGCAAGCTCATCTTTAAGCTGAAAATAACAAACTTTAGCAAAGTTTTGCGAAACCATGCATTGGGGAATAATTGCAGCGCCTAAACCAATTGCAACCATTGCCAAAGCGGCATTCACCGAAACCACAGATTGTTGATAACGCGGGACAAATCCGGCTTTATCGCATGCAGCGATAATCGCGCCAGTTAACCCGGTACCGGGTGGATCTTCAATTAAGATAAACGGCAGCTCAGATAAATCACTTAAACTAAGAGGCTCCGATAAACCTTGCGCCAATGCTTGTGGCAAAGCACAAATAAGCGGTTGTTTGGCAATGACCATTTTACAAAAACGGCTAGAAAGAGGAATCGGGCCACGAATGATGGCGCAATCAAGTTCAGAGGTTTCCAACATGGAGAGCTGCGTCTGAACATTCGCCTCTTGTAGCCTTAAGACGCCTTGATGATTTTGCTCAAATAAACGCAATTGCTCAAGCAAAGTCTCGGACATTAATGCCGAACCGACATAGCCAACATGTACTGCAGAAAATTCATCACCTTCAGGAGCTATCAGCGCTTCAGCTTTTTGATAGTGCGCCAACGCTTGACGAGCCAGTGGATAAAAACGCGCCCCTTCGCTGGTCAGTGAAACCTTACGGGAGCTTCTGACCAATAACTGCTTGTTCAGTTCGCGCTCTAATTTGCGGATTTGCTGACTCAGCGCAGGCTGAGAGAGATGCAACAACGCTGCTGCGCGGCCAAAGTGCAATTCGCTGGCCAGAGTAACAAATGATTCAAGTTGGCGAAAATTCATATGGTCCTTCCCTCCCAAGGCAGGACCATCATACGCAATCTTTGAGCGTTGTTGCACGCTTTGTTTATTTAAAATCAGGGATAAAGCGTTTTACATCGACCTCTTTAAACTTACTCCTTTGGAAGTTCGCTTTAAGTGCGTATGGCACAGTGCAGTCAAAAATCGCTTTACAGGCAATCCCATGATGACGGCTAGATGGAGTGAAGGCCGGATCAGAAGATGGATCAAGTGGATGACAACGCACCCCAGGAATAAACACGGTGCTTACATCCCCTTGATAACGAGTCGTCATTGCCCACATGACATCGTTCATGTCATAGATATCGACATCTTCATCCACCAACATCACATGTTTAAGCTCAGAGAAGGCCGAAAATGCGAGCAGAGCAGCTTGTCGTTGGCGTCCTTCATCGGCTTCGGTGCGTTTTTTCACCTGTAACACAGCCAAATATTTCCCTGTCCCAGGCGATGGGCAGTGAACGTTTTGCACAAAACCTGGCAGCGCTCGTTCAACCATTTGCAAAATACTTGCTTCAGTTGGAATGCCAGCCATATTGGTGTGCTCATCACTTGGACCAATACAGGTTTGCATAATTGGATGGCGACGGTGCGTAATCGCTTTGACTTTAATCAGTGGAATAGCGGCTTTGGCTTCACCGGTGTAACCTGGAAACTCAGGCATCGCTTTACCGGTATGAGTGTGCTGATCTTCTTGTACGCGAACATCGGGAACCAACTCACCTTCGATAACAATTTCTGCGCGGGCAATCGCTTGCACATCCACGTGTTTACATTGCACCAACTCAACTGGTTTACCTCGTAAACTACCTGCAACACTCAGCTCATCAAACCCAAGTGGCGTTGTTGGTGGCTCAAAGCAAGCTCCAATTTCAATGGCTGGATCAACACCGATGCTAATTGAGATAGGCAGCGCCTTACCCGCAGCTTCGGCTTTTTGACGGAAGGTATCTAAATGCCGACCAGGAACAAAATACATGGAGATTTCATCTTTGCCCTGAATACATAAACGGTGGATGGTTACGTCATGTTCACCCGTTTCCGGGTCAGCGGCATAACACATTCCCAAAGTAAAATAAGGACCGGCATCTTCTTCGGTATTCGTCGGTGCAGGCAGAATTTTTAAGATATCAAAATCAGGATCGCTCGCTTTGTGCACCACTTCTTGGCACGGTGCGTTGGCACTATCAACCACGATCGGCGCAATCGGGTTAGAAACTGAGTCTTTAAGCAAGAATGGCAATTTTTCGGAAGTCGTCCCCAGCAGTTTTGCCACACGTTGACGTGATGATAATAGCCCGATGAGTACGCGCATATCCTGATAGCCTTTAATCTGATTAAAGACCATCGCCGGACCGATTCGAGTGGGTCGCATAACTGTGCCATGGGCACCGACATAGCGATACACCCCAGAAAGTTCAGCCATTGGATCAACTGGTTCATCGGTACTGATAAGCTCTTTTGGATCATCACTTAACAGAGCCAAAGCCGAGCGGATATCGTTCACTTCAATTGATTTATTTTGTTCAGTCATTCATTCACCCTGTGATTACTGAAATATAAAACCATTATCAGCAACCAAAGACTGCGCGGCTAATTGCTTTTACAAAGAAATCGATAAGCATCGGTTATCAATCAATACAAACCAAATGGATTAATTAGTAATAAACTAATCAAGGAAGTTTGAACAAAGTTTATTTAAATGCGATTTAACTAAAAAAATTCGTTACAATTTCTTCTCAATAATCCCCCCTTTTTGATATCTCTTAATCGTTAATAGCAAGGAATAGTTATGTCTAGCGATACCCTAAATGACCCATTAGCCCAGTCGCGTGGCTACCCATATAAGGCTCTAGCAGGCTCAGCGATGGGCTATGCGATGGATGGATTTGATCTACTTATTCTCGGATTTATGCTAAACGCCATCGCCAGTGGCTTAGGATTAACGACCACTCAAGCAGGTTCATTAGTCTCATGGACACTGGTTGGCGCCGTCGCCGGTGGCATTATTTTCGGCGCATTAAGTGACCGTTATGGCCGAGTCAAAGTGCTGACTTGGAGTATCGTACTATTTGCAGTCTTTACCGGCCTTTGTGCTTTTGCTCAAGGCTACTGGGATTTGCTCATTTATCGCACCATTGCCGGGATTGGTTTAGGCGGTGAATTTGGCATCGGGATGGCTCTGGCTGCTGAAGCGTGGCCAGCTCACAAACGGGCTCGCGCATCGTCTTATGTGGCATTAGGATGGCAAGTTGGCGTACTGCTCGGAGCGGTGCTCACCCCGTTACTTTTGCCAAGTATTGGCTGGCGAGGCATGTTTATGGTTGGGATTATTCCTGCATTTTTAGCTTGGTTTATGCGCCGTAAACTCCATGAACCTGAATTATTTGAAAAAAAACAAACCCGCACATCAGCCGCTCAACGTTTTGCATTATTAATTAAAGACCGTAAAACGCGCCGCATTAGCCTTGGCATTGTCATTCTAACCAGTGTTCAAAACTTTGGTTATTACGGCATGATGATCTGGATGCCGAGCTTTTTATCCAAACAACTTGGTTTTAATCTAACTAAATCGTCACTGTGGATGTCAGTCACAATTCTCGGCATGATGAGCGGGATCTGGGTATTTGGTCAGTTAGCCGACCGAATTGGTCGCAAACCTAGCTTTATTTTGTTTCAAGCAGGTGCGGTAGTCATGGTGATTATCTATGCACTGATTAGTCAACCAACGGTCATGTTGATTGCGGGTGCATTTTTAGGAATGTTCGTTAACGGCATGCTCGGCGGCTATGGCGCATTAATGTCGGAGGCTTATCCAACTCAAGCGCGAGCAACTGCACAAAACGTCCTGTTTAATATTGGCCGTGCAGTCGGTAGTTTCGGGCCGTTGGTGATTGGCGCGCTAACGAGTTTGTACTCGTTTCAAATTGCGCTGGCACTACTTGCAGTCATTTACATCATCGATATTTTAGCAACGATGCTGCTCATCCCTGAGTTTAAAGGTAAAGAGCTTTCATAAAAGACAAAGCCAGTCTGAGACTGGCTTTTTCATTAGGATGATTGCGCTGGTGCTAAATGTTTAAGCCAGCGCCGCTCGGCTTTACGGAACAAGCCAATCAGCGAGAATGAAATGCACATGTAGATAATCGCGGCAATCCCAAATGCATCAAACGTCATATAGGTTTGCGAGTTCATATCGCGGGCAATTTTTAAGATATCCGGAACCGTTGCCGTAAACGCCAATGAAGTTGCATGCAGCATTAAGATCACTTCGTTACTATAAGCGGGCATGGCTTTGCGCAAAGCCGATGGAATAATCACGTGGCAATACAATTTCCAGCTAGAAAATCCATATGCATGGGCCGCTTCAATTTCCCCTTTAGGGATAGAGCGAATCGCTCCGGCAAAAATCTCAGTTGTGTACGCGCAGGTATTTAACACCAGCGCTAAAATCGTGCAGCGATAACCACTTCTAAAGAACCAGTTTAAAAATTCGTGACTGCGAATCGCATCTAACGAATACAAGCCAGAATAGATAATTAGCAACTGCACATAAAGCGGCGTACCACGAAAGACATAGGTAAATAACCACACGGGAAACTGCAACCATTTGCGCTCACTCACCCGTGCAATCGATAAACCGATTGAAATGACAAAGCCACACGCTATCGAAATCACCAGCAACCACAGCGTGACCGCAACTCCGGTAAAGTGATATCCATTGGTGTACAGCAACTGCTGCCAATATTGTTGAATCAGATCGATCATAATGATGGTTTTTTCAGTTCAAATTGATAACGACGTTCCAGATACCACAACACGCCATTAGAGAGCGTCGTTAGCAGCAAGTAGATAACCCCAGCCAAAACGGTAAAGAAGAATAAATTATCAGTCCCTTTACCAGCATCTTGGGTCACTTTCACCAAATCAGATAGTCCAATCAGCGAAACCAACGCGGTGGCTTTAAGTGTCACCAGCCAGTTATTAGCAATCCCCGGCAGTGCATGACGCATCATCTGCGGAAATAAGATCAGACGGAAAATTTGCCAGCGGCTAAATCCATAAGCACTTCCCGCTTCGAGCTGACCATTGGGCACCATTAAGAAAGCACCACGAAAAGTTTCGGTAAAATAGGCTCCATAAATAAAGCCGATGGTTAATACACCTGCGGTAAATGGGTCGATTTGTAACGTTGAAAATCCCAGCCAGTCGGTTATCTGGTTCAACCCAATCTGTAAACTATAAAAGATAAGCAACATCAAGACGAGATCAGGAACACCTCGAATAATGGATGTATAAACTTGTGAGATCCCTCGAAACAAGCGATTGCCGAACAATTTACCACAGGCGCTAATTAGCCCCAGAACGACGGCAACAATCACCGAGAGAACAGATAGTTCAATTGTGATCAGCGTACCTTGCCATATCTGATCACCATAATTATAAAACATGCACTATTCCAAATAGCTAAAAAATAATGACTCGCGATAGCTTACCAAGCTTCTTAAAAAATAAAAAACCACAGCCGCTAAAAAGCGGCTATGGATTAAATCGTTTTGCCAGAAAAACGTTAGTTTTTCTCAGGTAAACTCACATCAACATTTTTGAAATATTTTTTCGATAGCTGATGGATAAGCCCTTGAGCTTTCACTTGAGCAATGGCCTTATTGATTCGGCTTAA
Source organism: Celerinatantimonas sediminis (assembly GCF_046054195.1). Classification (NCBI taxonomy): domain Bacteria; kingdom Pseudomonadati; phylum Pseudomonadota; class Gammaproteobacteria; family Celerinatantimonadaceae; genus Celerinatantimonas; species Celerinatantimonas sediminis. Next base: position 80,259 of record NZ_JBEQCS010000017.1, on the reverse strand, counting down.
CAGCTCTTTATCACCTTTGCGCAAACCAAACCCAATGCCTGGGCCAAAGATTGCTTCATCATAAACGGGCTTGCCTGCGAAACCATATCCTTTGCCCATCGGTTTATCAAGAAAACCTGCCTGACCAGATGTTGAATTCACCAGTGTGCCATCTAACCGAGAAGAGACCATATCGAAATAAATTTGCGATTGATCTTTATACGGTACAACGTTGACACCATGATTCTGCCAATGTTTCATTGCGTAACTTTCTTGGCTAGAACCTTGTAAAACCCCAATCGTTTTACCCGCCAATGACGCTGCAGTTGGTTGTAAACCCGAATCATTACGAGCAATCAATTGCGATGGTAACTGATAGATGGCGTTAGTAAAAGCAATCACTTTAGCGCGTTGTGGCGTGATATCCATAGCTGAGTTAATGACGTCAAATTTCTTCGCTTTAAGCGCTGGAATTAACGCATCAAATGAGCTTTCAACCCAACTGCATTTCAATTGCGCTTGCTTACAAATAGCGTTGCCTAAATCAATATCAAATCCGACCAACGTACCATCATCGGTTTTACTTTCCATGGGTGGATATTGTGGTTCTACCCCAAACTGAATGCTGGTCTGTTCTGCCAGTGCGCTAACACTGCTCATCAGCGCGAAAACGGCAATAACTAACTGAGTGACTTTCATGGTGCCCTTTCCTTTTAAATGCTCTAAATGCAATTACCACTGAGGTAGCTGCTGAATTTATCGATAACTCGAATGTTTTTATAGTGCGGTTATTATATCGCACCCACTCCTGTTTATGCGAATAAATATTCAAAAGAAAAATATAATTATTTTTAGGTAAATTTTAGCCAATCCACAAATTACGAGCTTGCAAAAGAGCAACTTGCTCAACCATCCACGGGCTAAAAACACCAGGTGTTAGCGCACTTGCTTTTGCTAAAAATTCAGGATTAACCCATTGATAATCAATCACTTCATCATCATTTAAAGCCAGTGGACTAATGGCTCTGGCGACCCAAATGGGGCAATACTCATATTCGACCACACCGCTGGCATCGCGTGCCCAGTAACTATAGTCATCGATTAACAGTTTAGGCTGCGAGATATTCAGTCCCAACTCTTCACGACTGCGACGGATAACAGCGTCACCAATCAACTCATTTGGCGCAGGGTGACCACAGACAGAATTAGTCCACACTCCGGCCCAAGTCTTTTTATTTAAAGCGCGTCGGGTAATCAGTAATTGACCAGAACTGTTTAAAATGTAGCAGGAAAATCCCAGATGCAGTGGCGTTTGCTGATGATGAACATCTATTTTTGCCATCTGCCCGATACTCTGGTGCTGTTCATTTAATAATACGACTTGCTCTGAATACATACTTTTCTCCGACAATCCCCTACTCCTATCGCTGAGTAAGTTTAGTTAATAATGCCAACAGCTGATCCTGATCGCCTAACGACAACTGTTGAAGAAACAACTGATCGACGTATTCCCATTTAGGTTCCAACTCGTTTACCAATTGTTTGCCCTGCTCAGTTAAAAAAACAAAGCGTCGGCGTTTATCGTCAGGGTCAGGTTTTCGATACACCAGTTCGCGCTGCTCTAAACGCCTTAACATCTCAGCGAGAGTGGCTTTAGAGCTTACGGCTGCACTCATCAGTTCAACCTGTTCGATGCCTGGGGCCTCCATTAATGTTCTGAGCACAGCAGCCTGAGGCTTTGTTACATCCGGCATCTCTTTTTGCCAGGTTGCGGTGTGCAGTTGAAACACCTTACGCATGAGGTGGAATATCTCCTGGCTAACAGGTTTACTCATAAGACCTCCTATCTTTCATTTGCTTTTATCCAATTAAGCTACGCCTCTATGCAACATAGACGTTTTCGCCAAGAAGCACATCAAATACATATAAAATTCAATTCATAACAGCTAAAATCCCTATTCATTATCAGGATTTTTATCTGGGCATTGATTTTTACCTCAGCTAGGGTCATAATACTACACAAATCGTTCTTATGCGAACAATATAACAAACGATCATCTTCAATGCTGAAGTCCTCTTGTGAAGAGCTTTATTTGGAATTGATATCTTGAGCGTGGCTTTAACCACAACTTTGGTACAATTATATTGTTCGTACACGAACAATATAAGGAGCGCATTATGAAACTTATTATTGGTATGACCGGAGCTACAGGCGCTCCACTGGCGATAAAATTGCTTGAAGCTTTGCATCAAACACCCGATGTTGAAACGCATTTAGTGATGTCCAAATGGGCTAAAGCAACTTTAGAGCTTGAGACCGACTATCGAGCCAGCCAAATTCGCGAACTAGCTGATGTGGTTTATCGCAGTGAAGATCAGGGTGCGGCCATCTCATCGGGCTCTTTTCTCACCGATGGCATGATCATTATCCCTTGCAGCATGAAGACTCTGGCAGGGATCCGCTTAGGTTATGCCGAAGGGCTGATAGGCCGTGCGGCTGATGTGATTTTAAAAGAGCAGCGCAAACTTGTGTTAGTACCAAGAGAAACGCCGCTGTCAGCCATTCATTTAGACAATATGTTGGCACTTTCCAAAATGGGTGCGGCAATCGTCCCGCCAATGCCCGCTTATTACAACCATCCGCAAACCATTGATGATGTGACAACTCATATCGTGGCGCGGGTACTCGATCAATTCAAGATTGCTTTGCCAGAGGCTAAACGCTGGCAAGGACTCAATCGTTCCTCTGTTGCTAATCAAAAATAAGGGAATTTTTTATGGCTTATGATGATTTACGAAGCTTTTTAAAAGCTTTAGATGAGCACAATCAGCTGCTCAAAATTGAAGAGCAGGTCAAAGCAGAACCCGATATTGCCGCAGCGGCAAATGCTACTGGACGCATTAGTAATCCAGACACCGCACCAGCATTATTTTTTAATAATGTCGAAGGTTTCGACACCCCACAAATTGCGATGAACACGTTAGGCTCTTGGTCTAACCATGCGATTGCCATGGGTCTATCCCCACAAACTGGCACAAAAGCCCAGATTGATGAGTTTATTCGCCGTTGGGATAACTATCCTGTCGCGCCAGAACGCCGCGACAATGCTCCTTGGTCTGAAAACACCGTTGACGGTGATGACATCAACCTATTTGATATTCTGCCTTTGTTCCGTCTGAACGATGGTGATGGTGGCTTTTATCTCGATAAAGCGAGTGTTGTTTCTCGTGACCCAACCGATCCGGATAACTTCGGCAAACAAAACGTTGGGGTCTATCGCATGGAAGTCAAAGGCAAACGCAAACTTGCGTTGCAACCGGTGCCGATGCACGACATCGCTATTCATTTGAATAAAGCTGAAGAGCGCGGTGAAGACCTGCCTATCGCCATTACATTAGGTAACGATCCTATTATTACACTGATGGCTTCGACACCTCTTCGCTACGACCAAAGCGAATATGAAATGGCTGGCGCGCTGCGCGAAAGTCCCTATCCTATCGCCACCGCGCCTTTGACTGGCTTTGATGTGCCATGGGGCAGTGAAGTGGTTATTGAAGGGGTCATTGAAGGTCGTAAACGTGAAATCGAAGGACCGTTTGGTGAGTTTACTGGCCACTATTCAGGCGGCCGCCAGATGACAGTCATTCGCATCGATAAAGTCAGCTATCGCACCAATCCAATCTTTGAATCACTCTATCTTGGCATGCCTTGGACTGAGATTGATTATCTGATTGGACCTGCAACCTGTGTGCCTTTGTATCAGCAACTTAAAGCAGAATTTCCTGAAGTTCAGGCCGTAAATGCAATGTATACACACGGTCTGCTGGCGATTATCTCGACCAAAAAACGCTACGGCGGTTTTGCCAGAGCGGTTGGTTTACGCGCAATGACGACCCCGCATGGCTTGGGCTACGTCAAAATGGTCATTATGGTTGATGAAGATGTCGACCCATTCAACCTGCCTCAGGTGATGTGGGCGATGTCAGCGAAGGTCAACCCGAAAGGCGATCTGGTGCAGCTACCCAATATGTCGGTACTAGAACTTGACCCAGGATCAGAGCCTGCCGGGATCACCGATAAACTGATCATTGATGCCACAACCCCTGTTGCACCAGATGATCGCGGCCACTTTAGCCAACCGGTAAAAGATCTGCCAGAAACAGCCAAGTGGACTGAAAAACTCAACCAGATGCTTGCCGATCGCGCTAAAAATTAAGGAGAACAATTATGATTTGTCCACGTTGTGGTGAAGAACATATTGAAGTGCTGGCCGAATCACCTGTTGAAGGGGTTTGGACGGTTTATCAGTGCCAACACTGCTTGTACACCTGGCGCTCCAGCGAACCGCTGCGTCGTACCAGCCGTGAACACTATCCTGAGCAATTTAAAATGACTCAGGCCGATATCGATAACGCACCAGTGGTGCCTAGCGTGCCACCGCTGCTAAACGAACATGAGTAAGCTTTAGAAGTCTTTGCAGTCATTAAAAAGGCGATTTTGCCGATGCCAGCCAGTATCACTGACTGGCTTTTTTTGTTGCTAAAAAAACCGTCTGCCCATTTTGGATAAGCTTTTAGCCTTATTCACAATCATATGGCGGCTTAACTCTTGAGCCAAAAAAAATCCGATAGCTGCAATAGCCATCGGATTCTAAACACTTAAGTGCTTTATCAGCCAAAGTCTCTTAACTTAAAAGCACTCGTTAAGAGCCTCTTAGCGCCAATTAATGCTGAACGCTGACATCCAATCCACCAAAGTATTCTTTGGACAGTTTAGGAATGATTTTGCCATCTTTTTGAATCGCGCGAATTGCGCTGTTCAACCGTTCTCTTAGTTTGTCATCACCTTTACGTAATCCGTAACCGATACCAACACCTAAGATTTTTTTATCAATGACAGGTTTACCAACGAACTGGAAATCCTTGCCTTCAGGTTTGTCTAAAAAGCCCTGTTGGCCGGCGGTTGACATCACCAACGTCCCGTCCAAACGACCAGAGGTTAAATCTTCATAAACCTGATTTTGGTCTTTATAAGCCACGACATTTACGCCTTTTGGCTGCCAGTGTTTGACCGCATAGATCTGCTGAATAGATGCTTGTAAAACCCCAATATTTTTGCCTTTAAGAGATTTAGCATTAGGCAATAACTTAACACCTTTGTGTACAATCAGTTGGGTTGGAACCTGATAGATAGGAATTGTAAAATCGATCGCTTTAGCACGCTGAGCGGTGATGTTCATAGCCGAGTTAATCACATCAAATTTACGTGCTTTAAGTGCAGGAATGAGGGTATCAAATGCCCCTTCAACCCAACTACATTTCAGATCAGCCTGTTTACAAATCGCATTGCCTAACGCGATATCAAAACCGACCAATTTGCCATCAGGGGCTTTGCTTTCAAATGGAGGATATAAAGCTTCTAAGCCATAACGGATAGAATCTTGTGCCAGCACCTGTTGGGTGACTAACAATCCCATCGCCAAGCCGATAATGTTGCGTAATTTCATAGTTACTCCTGTACCAAGATGGGATATATCCCTTTTGTTTATTATAAAACTCGATGCGCCAGCGCTGGCAGTTTCTGGCGAATTTGCGCTAAGTTCTCTGGATTATACTCAGCAATTGCCATGCCATTACCACTGACACATTCATCGATGATCTCACCCCATGGGTCAATCACCAAACTATGACCAAAGGTCTGTTTGCCACCCGGATGTGTCCCTGTCTGAGCACTGGCCACCAGATAACATTGGTTTTCAATCGCTCGAGCACGCAATAGTGCATGCCAGTGCGCCTGCCCTGTTGGGTAGGTAAATGCAGCCGCCATACTGATTAACTCATAAGCAGGCGCGCTTCGATAAAGCTCTGGAAAACGCAGGTCATAACAAATACTGGCCCGCGCATGGGCAAATCCAAGATCGTAATCAGTGATTTGTCGCCCAGATGCTAAGACGTCAGATTCTTGATAACGCAAGGTGCCATCATCAAAGCCAAAAAGATGGATCTTGTCATAACGGCTTAAGCAATGGCCATCAGGGCCAAACAACAACTGAGAGTTATAAACGTGGTTCGCAATAGGCGAGACAATGGGCAAAGTACCCGCCGCAAGATAAATTTGATGGCGCTCAGCAAGATTGCTCATGGCCTGCTGCAACGGACCATTGCCAAACGGTTCGCCCAAATCGACCCGTTTATTCTCATCTTCACCCATCCAGTAAAAATACTCGGGAAGCACCACATAACGGGCTCCACGACTTGCAGCCTCAGCCACAAGCTCACTGGCTAGTGCTAAATTAGCGGCGACATCATCGCCACTATTAAGCTGCAGCGCCGCAATTAGTGTTGATTGACTCATGCATTGTCCTTAGAAAACTGAACCAAAGCAGCTGCGCCCTGGCGCAATGTTTCATCATCTTTAGCAAATGACAAACGCAGCATTTTCGGATCGTATCCGTTTGAATAAAATGCTGACAGCGGAATCGTAGCCACATGATAATCACGAATTAAACGTAACACGAGATCTTTATCTGACTCGCTGCTTAATGCTTCATAACCTGCCAGCATAAAAAACGAGCCTTGGCTGGGATAAAGCTTAAATTTAGTATCCGCCAGCGCATCGATTAAAAGATCGCGTTTATGCTGATAAAATTCAGCAAGTCCCAGATATGTTTGGGGATCTTGCATATAATCGGCGACCGCATGCTGAAATGGCGTATCAGCCGCATACATTAAAAATTGATGCACTTTACGCACTTCAGCCATAATTTCTTTGGGTGCCAAGCAATAGCCAACACGCCAACCTGTCACATGAAAGGTCTTGCCAAATGAAGAGACAATCACACTACGCTCAGCCAATTGTGGGTGGCGAGCCATACTCATGTGTTTCGCACCATCAAAGATAATATGCTCGTAGACTTCATCAGATAAAATCACGATATTTGTGTTGGCAGTTAATGCCGCCAGTTTATCCAAGTCTTCGCTACTGAGCACTCGCGCCGTCGGATTATGGGGCGAGTTGATGATAATCATCTTGGTTTTAGAATTAATCGCCGCGCTTATCTCATCCCACGGCATCGCAAAATCGGGGGCTTTGAGCTGAATCGGAACCGGTTTACCACCTTGCAGGCGAACATTGGGCACATAAGAGTCAAAAGCTGGCTCAAAATAAATCACTTCATCACCGGGTTGAATGAGCGCCGTAATCGCAGAATAAAGCCCTTCGCTAGCACTGCCCGTAATCGTAATTTCTTCGCTTGGGTCGTAATGGCGCTCATAAAGATGGTTTACTTTGGCACTGAGCAGCTCTTGCAGCGTTTCAATGCCATCTGCTGGAGAATACTGGTTAAACCCATTTTTCATCGCGCGCGTTGCGCCATCAATTAACTTCTCGCTGACCTTAAAATTGGGGGCGCCCTGAGAGAGATTAATTGGTTTGTATTGCTGAACTAATGCACCAATCACACTAAAAATGGTTGTCCCGATATCGGGTAATTTAGATGAAACAGAGATCGCCGACCGCAGTGCCATAATAACTCCTTAGAATAAATAGAAACGCACGCCAACCTCAGTAATATGTATAGATAATCAGAAATTGTGCCGTTTTAGTCATTAAAGCGGGGAATTGTTGTTTTAACAAACAAGTTATGAGCATAATAGCCATGAGAAAAACGCATGGCTATTATTATGACCGCTGACACCCAAAAAAAACGAGTTCCACCCTTTTATGCAATGTATGTTTTTACCATTGCCGCAGAGCATCTGAATCTGACCCGAGCCGCCGACGAGCTGTGTATTACCCAAAGCGCAGTCAGTCGTCAGATTGCCGGATTAGAATCATTTCTGGGCGTTCGCCTATTTAACCGTCACGCTCGCGGGCTAACTTTAACCCCGTACGCTAGCCAGCTGCTTGGCCAATATCGCCAAGCGTTTAGCCAACTGCGCGATGCCCACCAATTGCTAGAACAGACGCAGCAAACACAGATCCGCCTGAAAGCACCAACTTGTGTATTACGCTGGCTTTTACCAGTACTGATGAAAATAGAACAAACCCTTGCCAATTATCAGGTCAACCTGCAAAGCTATCACGATCACAACTTAAGCCCGTTTCAAGATAATGCTGAAGCGGTGATTATCTACACCAACAAATCTGTGCAAGTGCCGCATCTAAGATTGTTCGATGAATACATCATTCCGGTCGCACATCCTAATCTGAACAAACATCATGATCATTGGCTCGACCAAAATTTTACCTTTTTACACCCAACAGAAGATGGCAAAGATTGGCAACTTTGGTTAGAATCCACAGCCTCTAACAATCGACCAAAGCGAAATCAATACTTTCAGACGATGGATTTGGCGATTAATGCGGCCCTTCAGGGATTTGGCGTCACTCTTGCTGACCCTAATCTAATCACTGAAGAGCTCAAAACTGGACGTTTAGTTCAGGTTGATTCGCAATCGGTGCCAACCGGTTTTAGCTACTATTTATTGTTTCCGCATTGGGCTGAAAGTAAATTACGTCCATTTATCAATGCGATAAAGGAACTATCCTGTAGCTAAAAAGTTGCATGATGAAACATTTAACCAGTTAAATCGTTCACACTAGTTACAAATAATTCACTATTGTCACAAAAACTTGCTGCACATCAAACATTTTTCCCGGCTGCGGTGCCAGAATCACCTCGTAAATTAAAACATAACTTTAAAAGGTGATTTCCATGAGCAGTACTTTCTATATTCCTGCTGTAAACATCATGGGTGAAGGGGCTCTTAAAGATGCCGCCCAACAAATCCAAAGCCAGGGCTTTAAACAAGCTTTAATCGTAACAGACCCAGGTATGACTAAATTGGGGGTTACTGGCGATATCCAATCACTTTTAAACGAATATGGCATTAGCAGTATTGTTTATGATGGCGTTCATCCAAACCCTACCGTGACTAATGTCAATTCAGGCCTGGAAGTTTTACATAGCCATAAATGTGACTGCGTCATCTCATTAGGTGGTGGCTCATCACACGACTGCGCCAAAGGGATTGCACTGGTTGCATCTAATGGCGGGAAAATTAGTGATTATGAAGGCGTTGATGTTTCAAGCAAACCTCAGCTGCCACTGATTAGTATCAATACAACTGCCGGAACAGCTTCAGAAATGACTCGTTTTTGTATCATTACTGATGAAGTTCGCCACGTTAAAATGGCCATTGTTGATACTAACGTGACTCCTATTTTGTCAGTTAACGATCCGAAATTGATGGCGGGTATGCCACCGGCACTGACTGCTGCAACTGGTATGGACGCGCTGACTCACGCTGTTGAAGCGTATGTATCTACAGCCGCAACTCCTATTACTGATGCTTGCGCCATTAAAGCGATTGAAATTATTCGTGATTACCTGCGCGAAGCAGTGCACAACGGCTCTAATATGCAAGCTCGTGAACAGATGGCTTATGCCCAGTTCATGGCAGGTATGGCATTTAACAACGCATCATTAGGTTACGTACATGCGATGGCTCACCAGTTAGGTGGTTTCTATGACCTGCCACATGGTGTTTGTAATGCCGTCTTATTGCCTCACGTACAACGTTATAATGCGCAAGTTGCAGCACCTTTATTAAAAGATGTTGCCAAAGCGTTAGGCGTTGATGTTTCAGGCCTTGATGATAAACAAGGTGCCGATGCAGCAATTGCAGCAATCTGCCAATTATCAAAAGATGTCAACATTCCAGCTGGCCTTAAAGAGCTAGGCGCAAAAGAAGAAGACTTCAACATCTTAGCTGATAACGCGATGAAAGATGCTTGCGGCATAACTAACCCGAAACAGCCGACTCACGAAGAAGTTGTTGCAATCTTTAAAGCTGCAATGTAATTGAGTTTTCGTTTAAAAGACAAAAGCCTTGCTATATGCAAGGCTTTTTATGGTCGGGATAACGACTAAAGGCAGTTAAACGCGTGAGCTTAATGCATCAACTCGTTTACAAGCTTGCGAGAGCGACTCAACCGTTACTGTAAATGGCAGTAATACCGCTTCAGGCGTTTCAAGGGTTGCCACATAAACTTCGTGAAGTTCAGCGTCACTCCAATCTGATTTAATCTGTGCCAATGAGGTTGGGATCTCGCAATCTTTAGCCAGTTGAATCGCTTCAATGAGCTCTTCATCACTGCGCTGTTCAAGTGCAAGCAATACCAAGTTGCCATAACCCACCAGCAGACCGTGACCAAATTCACGAACATCATCGTTCACAGTCAGACCTTCATAAAAGCCATGAGACATAGTTGCATGAGCACCACTGGCCATCAGGGAGGTCATCGCTGCATACAGCATAATGGCATCGACAGCCTGTTCCAGTGCTTCATTTGGCTCACCTTTTTTAAGTGCATTACAAGCATCCGCACCATAGGTTTGAATCAAATCAAAACATAACTGGCTGTTAAACGCCGTTAATTTTTTATCGCCAGCTAATACGCTTTCATCATGTTTAAGTGAGCGATATTCATATAATTTAGCCAATGTATCGCCCAAACCTGCAGCTAACCAGCGCTGTGGTGATTTCGCTAAAATGGTCGTATCAACTAAGGTAACTTGAGGGGCACTTGGCAGATGATATAAATCGAAGAAGTGTCCGTTATCTAAATAGCGAATCGACAGCGGTGTTAATGCAGCACATGTTGCGGCAATCGTCGGAACCGTAATAATCGGCAGATTCATTTCAATGGCTACCGCTTTACCGGTATCAAGTGCTTTACCACCACCCACAGCAACAATCACTTGCGCCTGCTCAGCTTCAGCAACCGCTTTTAATTGGTTGATATTGTTAATTGAACAAACACCACCAAACCAATGATATGATGCATTTTCGATTTCCCCGACATGCTCTTTGAGCACTTTTAGCGCAGTATGACCACCAACAACCATCGCTTTTGGCCCCAACTGCTGGCAGTATTTTGCGAGTTGTTTTGCGACATTCGGACCGCGGTGGTAATTGGCCGGGAAATGAAATTCAACGGACATAGTTACAAACTCCTGTATTCATTGACGAACCCTGTAAGGGAACTTTATTTTTTTAATTGCTTATATTTTTAATATTTGAGCAAGACTAACTCAATATCTTGCATTTAACCAAAGAAATGCCGCCATAGATACGAAAAAGGCAAAACTAATATTAAAGCAGGGAGAAAGTTTACCACAGCAAAATTCATTATTTTGGCAATCCTTAAACCTACGGCGACCATAATAATGCCGCCAACAGCAGAAAAGTCAGCCATGGCAATGGGATCCATGTAATGGTGAATTGAACTCGCGAGGAAAAATAAAACGCCCTGGACAAGAAATTGAATGATAGCGATCAGCGCAATACTCGGGCCAAGGGTGATAGAGAAGATAATCGCTGTGACAAAATCCATCATCGCTTTCACGAGCAGTAGTTGGTAATCCCCATTTAATCCTTCGGTCATCGCACCGACCACACCAAGGCCACTGGCACCAAATACCACGATTAAAGCGGTAAATTGCGAGCTATATTCCTCGCGACTTAAACTGCGAGGAACAGGCAAAACAGATTTTAGTTTGCCCTGCACCCACTGCGCCCCTTTACTAATTCCAGCTTCTAAGTAGATAAACTCCCCAATCGCCGTTCCCAAAATCAAAGCCATCACCACAACTGGAATAAAATGAAACTTCACAATCATCGTGATCCCAATGGCAAATGAGGCTAGTGCAAAAGTCGGGGGTAATCCGCGTTGTAATCGCTTGGGGATAAAATGAGCCAAAAGAGGGCCAGCTAGTCCTCCTAACATGATAGCGCAGCTATTGATAATAGGACCCAGCATCATGTTGATTTCTCCTTTAAATAACATCTAGCGTGTCACCGCTTCGCAAGTCCATGCTCGCGGCGTTGCTTGTCGAGCGAATAAATTAGTTCAGTCTTGGTACAAAGATAGTCGATTAAATAAACAACAAGCCGTGCATAAGCACGGCTTTATCATCCGAAAATCGACAATAACATTAATGGTGATCAGGATTACTCTGAACGATCTCGTTTGGCGTCTGTTCGCCTGAGAATAACGATTTGGCGTTATCAAGCGTCACTTTAGCGATAGCATCCAATGCTTCATAAGTTAAGAAAGCTTGGTGACCGGTAAAAATCACATTGTGGCAAGCAGAAAGACGTCTAAATACGTCATCTTGAATCACTTCATCAGAAAGATCTTCAAAGAACAGGTCCTGCTCATTTTCATAAACATCCAGAGCGAGACCACCTAGAATTCCCTGTTTTAATGCATCGATTGCAGCAACAGAGTCTACTAGTTTACCACGGCTGGTATTGATTAGGACGGTTTTTGGCTGCATTAACGAAAATGCTCGGCGATCAATTAGATAAGTGCTATCGGCCGTCAGAGGACAATGCAAGCTAATCACTTTAGAGGAGCTTAACAACTCATCAAGCTCGACATAGCGACCACCAATTTTTTCAAACTCTTTATTGGGATATGGGTCAAAGCCTAATAACTCACAGCCAAAGCCCCGAAAAATTCGAGCTGTCGCCAGGCCGATTTTACCGGTACCAACCACACCCACCGTGCGACCATGCATGTTAAAGCCAGTTAAACCTTCGAGGTTAAAGTTAGCATCGCGGGTTCTAAGATAGGCTTTATGAATTTTGCGGTTCAGCGTCATTAACAGTGCTATAGCATGTTCTGCAACCGCTTCAGGTGAATAAGCAGGAACCCTAGCAACATGAAAACCAAGGCGTTTAGCACAGGATAAATCAACATTATTAAACCCTGCACAGCGCATCAGCAACACTTTAATTCCAAGCTCATTTAAAGCCTCTAAAGTGTCTTGGCCAATATTATCATTCACAAAAGCGCAGACGGCATCGGCGCCTTTGGCCAAGGCTGCTGTATTTGGCGCTAAACCAATAGAAAAGTATTCAATTTCAAAGCCATAATTTTGATTCGCTAAGTCGAAATACTCGCGATCATATTTTTTTGCACTAAATAGACAGATTTTCATGACATGCCCTCAATAATCAGCACGAGGGCCCAACTGAGCCCTCCATGCAAGAGATCATTGCAGGATTTTCAGAAAACTGCAAAGCTCATCACACTTTTTCTGAAATTCTTTCTAGATCAGCAAAATATAACTGCTGATAGGCCTCCATCATGGCTTTGCCACTGCGCTGCGTAAACCAGTAGTTTGCCCCGCCCCCCACAGCCGCACCTAGAAATGGGATCACCTTAGCCACTTGCTTGCGAGAAAGTTTCACCGCCAGATGTTTGGCGACCTCTTTAACCAACTGCACCGAAAAACTTTTAACGGCTTCATGACCTAAAACATTCTGATCAATCTTCACTTTACCTAAAATCACCTCTTGGGCTTTGGCATCAAAACCGAGTGACTGCAGATAAATTTGTTGCAACTGGGGCTGCAACTCAACATTGGTAATATCTAGCCCGTGCACAAGAGCAAGCTTCTGGTTAAGCCGATACAACTGCGCGGCGATATTCACCAAATCAACACTGGCAAATGTCACCGCTGAAACAAAACCGCCAAAACCACTGCTTGCACCAGTTACAGCACTATAGCGAGACGCACTTTTCACATATTGATTCATCAATTGCTGCAATCGTGGGTAAATATCAGGACGATGCGCTAAATCAACCAATGATGAAGCATCAATCCCCTGCACATGGGCATCGTTTAAAATGCGGTTTGGATCGATATTCCAGATAGCTTCTTTTATTTTGCCCATCAGGCTAGTATTTGACTGACTCATAACATCCTTTTTCGAATTGACGGCGTTGTTGTGATTATTTTATCTATAGATAATACCATCAATTTTCAAACAGCTCGATACAAGACTGGCTGCTCGGTTGCTAATCGTTTTAAATTAGCCGTCACTGCATCAAAAATACCTTGCTGAGAAAGATCGGTTACACCGCCAATATGCGGCGTGGCAATGACGTTTTCTAAAAACAGTGGCTGGTTCGGCTCGGGCGGCTCTTGCTCAAAAACATCGAGCCCTGCGCCTGCTAAATGACCACTGTGTAATGCATCAACTAACGCGTTCGTATCAATTAAACCGCCACGCCCAAGATTAATAACAAAAGCGCCAGGTTTAAATTTCTTAAACTTTGCTTCATCAAACAAATGGTGCGTTTGCGCCGAGTCAGGCAGCGTTAACACGACGTGATCACTGATAGCTAAAAGCTCATCAAGAGAATCCATTGACCGGCACCAGTTAAGGGAAAACTGCTCGGCAAGTTTTTGATCTTCAGTTCGTTTCACCGCAACCATCTGCATGCCAAAACCACTTAGGCAGCGCGCGACGGCTTGGCCCAAACCACCGAATCCAACTAACCCGACCGTATGACCGCGCAGCGTCTGGCCACAGGGTGCGCCAAGCTGTTGCTCAGCAATCGCTTGGGGGATCTCTTTAAAACGCCGGACTAAACAGAGCATCATAAAAACAGCTAATTCGGCGACCGAATCGGCATTTCCGCTATCGGCCGTGGGTACATTCGCGACTGGAATGTTTAGCTCTTGGGCTGCGGCTAAATCAACACCTTCAAGACCGGCCCCAACTTGCTGAATTAATTTAAGCTGGTCGGCTGTGGCTAAAACCTCTTTGGTCACACGGGTCATGGTTGGAATAAAAATATCAACGCCTTTAAGACTCTTTAGATCATAGTGCCCTAAAGCTTGCCAATTAAATTCTGGTAATGCCTCTTGGTAGCGATAAAAAATACCGCCCCAAGCATCTTCCGGTGCTCCAAATAAAACGTTCATCGGGGCCCTCCTTTTATCGGTTATGAAGATACATCGTCATTGTTTTTACTATCTTAATCAAGTCTGTTAATGCGCTAATGCCAGCATCGCGCGCATAAAAAAATCCGGAACAGAGTCCGGATTTTTTAAGTGCAAGCAAGCAGATGCAATTAAGCCATCGCGTTACGTGCCGCTTTAATGTTATCAGCAATTAAGAATGCCAGCTCCAACGCTTGGTCAGCATTTAAACGCGGATCGCAGTAAGTGTGATACCGTTCCGCTAAATCGTGTTCGGTGATGTGAAAAGCGCCACCAACACATTCAGTCACGTTACGACCGGTCATTTCAAAATGCACACCACCAGCATATGAACCTTCGCTGGCGTGGATTTCAAAGAAGCTGCGAACTTCACGCAAAACATCATCAACACGGCGAGTTTTATAACCATTGGGGGCTTTAATGGTGTTGCCATGCATTGGGTCGCTGCTCCAGACAACCTGTCTACCTTCACGCTCAACAGCGCGAATCAGATTCGGCAGATGTTCAGCCACATTATCAGCGCCCATACGCACAATGATATTCAACCGCCCCGCTTCGTTGTTCGGGTTGATGATATCAATCAATCGCAGCAGTTCATCAGGGTCTGTCGTTGGACCAGCTTTCAGTCCAATGGCATTTTCAATCCCGCGCGCAAACTCAACATGTGCATGGTCAACTTGACGAGTTCGATCGCCAATCCACAACATATGCGCCGCACAGTCATACCATTTACCCGTCAGACTATCGCAGCGAGTCAACGCCTGTTCATAAGGCAACAATAATGCTTCATGAGAGGTATATAAAGTGGTTTCACGAAGCTGCGGAGTTGTCTGAGAGTTAATCCCGCAGGCATTCATAAATGACAGCGACTCATCAATCCGCCGTGAAATACTGCGATAACGCTCTGACAATGGACTTTTCGCAACGAAATCCAAGTTCCATTTATGAACTTGCTGCAGATCAGCCAGGCCACCTTGGGCAAATGCCCGCAACAGGTTCAACGTTGAGGTGGATTGGTGATAAGCCATCAGCATCCGCTCTGGATCGGGCACGCGCGATTTCTCATCAAAACTGATCGCGTTAATAATATCGCCACGATAAGAGGGTAACTCAACACCGTTAATCGATTCAAAGTTAGAGCTACGAGGTTTAGCAAACTGCCCTGCAACGCGACCGATTTTAACCACTGGTTTTTGACCACCAAAAGTTAAAACAACCGCCATCTGCATCAGAGCTTTAAAAAAGTCCCGAATATGGATAGTGCTAAATTCATCAAAGCTTTCAGCACAATCGCCACCTTGAAGCAAAAACGCTTCACCTTTAGCAACTTTAGCCAGTTCACTGCGCAATGCCCGCGCTTCACCAGCAAAGACTAACGGTGGTTGCCCAGCCAATTCTTTTTCAACACGCTCTAAAGCGGCCTTATCCGGGTAATCCGGAATCTGTTTTGCTGGTTTTTGCCGCCAGCTGGACGGTGTCCATTCGGTCATTCTCTACTTCCCCGAGATCTCAATAAAAAAGCTAATAATAGGGGATCTTATGCACTTGAAAACCCCTAATTACAAATTAAATAACTACATCGTAAAAATGGCCAAAAACTGGTGTTTTTATGGGATTTATACGCATTAACACCCACTTTAAACACTTTTTATCGAAAGTTTTTGTTATACAACTAATCGTTTTCGCCGTTCTCTTTAGGTTCGCCGCTATCCTGCTGAGGCGCTAATTTAGCTTCCAGTTCACTTAAGCGCTGCTCAAGTTCAGTGAGTTTTTCACGTGTGCGCAGCAGCACTTGCGCCTGCACATCAAAATCATCACGGCTGACCATATCAAGCTGATTTAATTTAGCTTGCAGCAGCTGTTTGACGCGACGTTCAAATTCATCGCCTGCGTTGCGCACGCCTGATGGCACCATTTCGCGGATCTGTTTGGCTAATTCTTCCAATTTATTTGGATTTAACATATATTCGCCTTCACTAATTGTTACTTATTGACCTGTATTGTAGTCAGACTCGAAGCGTTTTAACACCAGCAATCTGTGCAATCAGGCAAGGATGTTTATGCTTGAATGGACCTGTAAACCGTTTTGCCAACTCAGTGTGGATGAACTGTATCAAATCCTCAAACTACGGGTCGACGTTTTTGTCGTTGAACAAAACTGTCCTTATTCAGAACTTGATGGCCATGATACCCATCCCGAATTACGCCATTTGATGCTTTACCAGCAAGGAAAATTAAGCGCGTATGCACGCTTACTGGCGCCAAATACGACCTATCCAACTGTTTCGATTGGTCGGGTGATTGTTGCCCCTCATGCCAGAGCAAAAAAACTGGGCCGCGCGCTTATGCTTGAAGCAATAGCCCAATGCAAAAAAATCTGGCCAGAGCAGCCCATCACCATTGAGGCACAAGCGCACTTACAGGCTTTTTATGAGTCTGTCGGATTTTATGCCATCTCCGATATTTTCTTAGAAGATGGCATCGAACATCGCAACATGCGCTTAGATTAATCGGCTGCAATGAGCGCAAACTCACCGCGCACCAGTGACAACATCGGTTCAGGGGCAACTTGCACGGTCAGCCCGCGTTTTCCCCCGCTAACATAAATCTGTGCCAGCTCTTTGGCCGAGCTATCTAAAAAAGTCGGGAGCCGTTTTTTCTGGCCCAAAGGACTAATCCCCCCTTTGATATAACCCGTTGTGCGCTCAGCTTGAGTTGGGTCCGCCATTTTCATTTTTTTCAGGCCCGCAGCTTTGGCTAATTTTTTTAAATCTAAATGCCCGGCAACCGGCACGACCGCTACCACCATCTGTTTTGGGTCATGCTCATCACAGGCAACCAAAGTTTTATACATGGCTGTGGGTTCAATCCCGAGTTTTTCTGCTGCCTCATCACCGAAGTGACGACTATCAGCATCATGTTCATAATGATGAAGAATAAAATCAATTTTCGCGCGTTTAAGCGCATTTATCGCTGGAGTCATAATAATTTAATCGTGATTAAAAGGATGATGCGCCGCCAGTTGCCAAAAACGTTGCAACAGCGGTTCGTGCAATCGTTTAGACAACGCACAAACGCCCATATCAAATGGCTCTATCGCCACATCCACAGGGACTTTCTGAATTCGCTCGCTCACCGGGCTATTGGCTAACACAACATCGGGAGCAATTCCGACACCGCTGCCCAAAGCCACCATGCTCACCAAGGCTTCGTGCCCAGCAACCGTTGCCACGATAGGTGGATTGATATCCATCAGCGCAAACCAGTTTTCAAGGCGACGCCGAGCCGGGCCATGCTCAGGCAGAATAAAAGGAACCCGTTGCCAGTCAATAATCGGAGCATCAAGCATTTCACGAGCAACGCAATTGACTCGCGGCGCAATAATCGACAAAGGAACAGTGGTCATACTGGCAAAATTCACCGATAACGGCAAGGACTCTGGGCGAGCTGCCAGTGCGATATCAGCCCTGGCATCGCGAACCATCGCAACAGCTAGGGCAACATCGCCGGTAACCAGCTTAATCTCGGCGCGAGGACAGAGAATGCGAAACCTATCGAGTAGCTGCGGAAGATGGCTATAACTTGCGGTCACCGAACAGTAAACACTGAGCTCTCCGGCTAAATCGGCAATTTCACCACAAAGGTCGGCTTGTAACTCGCGCCACTGGCCAAGCCATTGCTCAACAAAACGGCGCACTCGAACGCCCGATGGCGTGAGTGAAACAGAACGTTTATCGCGCGTAAATAAGCGCGCACCTAATTCTTGCTCTAAACGGGCAATCACTCGGCTAAGTGTCGATGGGCTAACATGCATCTGCTCACTGGTTCGAGCAAAATGCAGGCTATTGCACAAGTGTAAAAAAAGCTCTGCGCTACGTTGGTCCATAGTTCGTTCCATTTCGGCTGTATTGCATTTTTTGCAATACGATATTTCGAATATATCATTTTACGCAACAGATCCCAGCTCTTATATTAAACAGATAACAAATGACCGACTTATCAGATTTGGAGAGCAACACAGATGGCCAATTATTTTAATACCCTGACTTTGCGTCAGAAGTTAGCCCAGTTGGGAAAATGTCGTTTCATGGCACGCGATGAATTCACCGATGGCTGTAACCTTATTCGCAACTGGAAAATCGTGATCGTCGGTTGTGGCGCACAGGGTTTAAACCAAGGCCTCAACATGCGTGACTCTGGGCTGAATATCTCATATGCCCTTCGCCAAGCGGCTATCGATCAAAAACGTAAATCATATATCCAAGCGACCGAAAACGGCTTCACCGTTGGCACTTACGAACAGCTCATTCCAGATGCCGATATGGTGCTGAACTTAACTCCAGACAAACAGCATTCTGATGTCATCACTAAAATTATGCCACTGATGAAAAAAGGCGCTGTTTTATCTTACTCGCATGGTCTTAACATCGTTGAAGTTGGCATGCAGATTCGCCCTGATATCACGGTTGTGATGGTAGCGCCAAAATGCCCAGGTACCGAAGTTCGCGAAGAATACAAACGTGGATTTGGCGTACCAACATTGGTTGCAGTTCACCCAGAAAACGATCCAAACGGCAACGGTTTGGAAATTGCTAAAGCCTATGCCAGTGCCACCGGTGCTGACCGCGCTGGGGTTCTTGAGTCTTCATTTGTAGCCGAAGTAAAATCTGATTTGATGGGCGAACAGACGATTCTGTGTGGATTGCTGCAAACTGGCTCTATCTTAGCTTACGATAAAATGGTCGCTGAAGGCACAGACCCTGGTTACGCTGCGAAACTGATTCAATATGGTTGGGAAACAATTACCGAAGCGCTTAAACATGGTGGTATCACCAACATGTTGGATCGCCTGTCAAACCCAGCCAAAATTAAATGTTTTGACTTATCTGAGCAGTTTAAAGAGCTGATGACTCCTTTATTCCAAAAACATATGGATGACATCATCGAAGGGAACTTCTCTGCAACCATGATGGCTGACTGGGACAAAGGCGACGTTGATTTGCTGACCTGGCGTGAAGAAACCGGCCAATGCGGATTTGAAAATGCGCCAGAATCAGATGCTCATATCAGTGAACAAGAATACTTTGACAATGCCACCTTGTTGGTTGCTTTTGTTAAAGCAGGTGTTGAGCTGGCATTTGATACGATGACCTCATCAGGCATTATCGCTGAATCTGCTTATTATGAATCACTGCACGAAGTCCCATTAATTGCTAACACTATTGCTCGTAAACGTTTGTATGAAATGAACGTGGTTATCTCAGATACCGCTGAATATGGTTGTTACTTATTCTCTCATGCGGCGGTGCCACTGCTTCGCGATTTGGTCAATGGCTTA
This sequence comes from Celerinatantimonas sediminis, assembly GCF_046054195.1. NCBI lineage: Bacteria > Pseudomonadati > Pseudomonadota > Gammaproteobacteria > Celerinatantimonadaceae > Celerinatantimonas > Celerinatantimonas sediminis. The sequence continues at coordinate 60,135 of NZ_JBEQCS010000017.1, read as the reverse complement.
GATTCAGATGTTATCGGTGCAGATATCAAATGGGATGACACAACCGTTGATAACATGCGCTTGATTGAAGTGAACCAAGCTATCCGTCACCACCCTGTTGAAGAAGTTGGTTATAAACTGCGTAGTTATATGACTGATATGAAACGCTTAGTCACAAATAGTTAATTCCGAATTAAACTTCGAGAATCATACAGTTCTTATATCAAGCAGCCATTGTTGTAAAAAATGGCTGCTTTCAATTTAAGAGACAGAAATGCCCAATTCTAATAGGGTAATAGTTGATTCTCTTCTGTGTTACTGCTAATAACTCATGGCAGTTGCCTCTTTTAATTTACCCACCGGAACTCTTTGAAGCTCCTCTAAACAAGGCTTAAATATTATTGCTATTCACTTTTAACTTTATATCAGACCAGTCTCGTCATGCTAAAGTACTAACTAAAAATTAGCCTGTTTTAATCATAGAAAATCTTATAAGTTCAGCTCATTCAATATGTTTAGCCTCCTAATGCAGCCCAATAAAGATATTGACAAATAGATTATTTAAATGTATAAAACACATCTTCAGTATCAAAATTCATAGAATTACTGCTCAATAATTAACAAATAAAAACATGCAAAATTCAGATAGAAAAATAATAAATTACTTATTAGTTATATTTTTATCAGCAGTCCTATACGGTGGTAATGCATTACATAGTGGGCTCCGCCTTGATAGCATTATGTATGCAGACATTGCTAAAAATATATTGCTATATAAGTCATATTTTATTTTACACCTCAATAATAATATCTATTTAAATAAACCTCCGCTATTATTCTGGATTGTAGCATTTTTTATAAAAATATTTGGCTCGTCGCCATATGCAATACAAATATCAGCCATGTTTAATGCTATATTAATGAATATAGCTGCATATCATTTATTCAAAATCATATTTAAAGAATCAAACCTATCCTTTTTAGCTCTATTTTGTATGAATTCTACGTTTGTCATTTACAAACATACACATTCATTAAAAATGGAAAGTTTAACTTCATTTTTCATTTTAATTTCTTTAATTGGATTCATTTATTATTTAAACAAAAAAGAAATCGTTTATCTTGCCTTGTTTGCATTAGGTATCGGTGGAGGAATTTTGGCAAAAGGTTTTTTAGGTTTAGCTCCTATTCCTATCACGGCCCTATTTTTTATATTTTCAAAAGAAAAATATAAGCTAAAAACGTTTTATTATTATATTTTAGCTATATTAGCTGGGATTTTAATTAGTGGTTGGTGGTATGTTTATATCTCTTTGCATAGTGATTTCTTCCACATATTCTTTGTCAGTCAATCAATTGATAGGCTCGCTGGTAATGTAAGTGGTACTGCAGGTACACATTATGATGCAATGCCTATATATCAATATATAAAACTATTGCTAAGAGATTATTTTTATTACCTCCCATTTTTTATTTATGGTTGTTATAAATTTTATAAAGAAAGAGTAAACTTCGATCCTGTCAGTTTAAAAATGGTAGTCATTAGCACAACATTTAACTTCATAATTATTCATTTTATAACGACGAGAGATGAGCGATACATGTTTGAATTCTACCTAACTGCGAATATATTTACTGCATATGGCTTACATCATGTCGTTAAAAAATTAGGTTTTAATTACAAAAACCTTATTAAAGCTATTTCAATTATTTTTCTGTGTGTTATCGCTTGGAGCCCATCACCTCTATCCAAACCCACATACAACCATTTAAGTTTACTACCAAGAATAAGTAAACAATCTCATTTGCCTATTTTAGTTGACTTCAGCCTATTAACTGGTGACTATAACCGTTCTGCTATAAGCTACTTTTTATCCGGAAAATATTCACAAATAACAAAAATACAGCCAGGACATTACATTACTATTTATGATGTTAATAAACATCTAAATATTCCACATAAGGCCCTTTTTAAGGATGATACGGTTAAAATAGCAATCATAGATAGTAAATAACCATCCCATCATATAGTTAAACTTTTATAACGTATTTTAAATGTTATAATTAACTTTTTATAGATAACTCTCATGTCCTATCAACAACGTTTTGGCGGAATTGCTCGACTATACGGCAATCGAGCTTTAGAACAATTTCAAGCAAGCCATGTCTGCGTCATCGGAATTGGCGGTGTCGGCTCGTGGGCGGCTGAAGCACTGGCACGAAGTGGCATAGGCCATATCACCCTCGTTGATTTAGACGATGTCTGTGTTACCAATACCAATCGCCAATTGCACACCCTCACCTCAACCATCGGCCAGCCCAAGACAGAGGTGATTGAAGCGCGAATTAAAGAGATTAATCCTGAAGCAAAATGCGACATTATCGATGACTTTATTACCGCTGATAACGTATCAGAGTATATTGATGCAAAATTTGATTATGTCATTGATGCCATCGACAGCGTGAAAGCCAAAACCGCGTTATTGGCCCACTGCAAACGCAACAAAATAAAAGTGATCACAGTCGGTGGTGCGGGCGGACAGATAGATCCGACCCAAATCAAAGTTGCCGATTTAGCAAAAACCATTCAAGACCCGCTGGCTTCGAAAGTTCGTGGTCAATTAAGACGCGAGTACAATTTCAGTAAAAATCCAAAACGTAAATTTGGCATTGAATGCGTATTTTCTACCGAACAGTTAATCTACCCAGATAATAATGGTGAGATCTGCTCCACCAAAAATACCGATGGTAGTATGCGGATGAACTGTTCTGGCGGATTTGGCGCAGCAACCCACGTCACCGCAACTTTTGGCATGATAGCCGCAGGCCAAGTATTAAAAAAACTCGCGCTGCAAAGCGCACAGAATGATCAATCGGATTCAGAACAATCTGCATAAAAGCGACTTCGCCCGAACGCTCTATCACATCGTCATTCGGCAGTAGCGAAGCGGATGCCGGGACAATCCTCAACACTTTGCTCATCGTAGCCCGGCAGTAGCGAAGTGAATGCCGGGACAATCCACAACACCTTGCCCATCGTAGCCCTGCAGTAGCAAAGTGAATGCCGGAACAATCCTCAACACGTTACTCATCGTAGCCCGGCAGTAGCGAAGCGGATACCGGGACAATCCACAACACTTTGCCCATCGTAGCCCGGCAGTAACGAAGCGGATGCTGGGACAATCCACAACACCTTGGCCATCGTAGCCCGGCAGTAGCAAAGCGGATGCCGGGACAATCCAAGCCACGTTGCGCATGGCTAAAGGCCAATAAAAGAAAATGCCAGTTAATTTCACTTAACTGGCATTCACCTCATCCAATCTTTAAATTGCCAAAATTAGATTTTATAAAGCGATGTCTTCACTGGTTACAACTTTAGCAATGCGAGGGAAAATAACATCCATCGACATTTTATGTTGGTCAGCGACAAATGTTGCACAAGCATCTTCAACCACAACCATGTTGTAGTTCAATTCCCAGCCATGGCGAACGGTTGATTCAACCCCGATATTGGTTGCCACACCACCAATCACAATCGTATCGATACCACGACGGCGCAGTTGCAGATCTAAGCCTGTACCGGTGAAAGCGCCCCACTGATGTTTAAGAACAACCAGATCGCTTTCTTCTTGTAACCCCGGTGCAAAATCCATCCAACCTTCTGGCAAACCGCCTTCTGGGTGAGCCGCAGCTTGATCAGCTTCACCTTTGGGTGCATCAGAAAATTGTGCGTTCCAGCCGACATGAACTAAAACAACAGGAGCGCCCGCTTGACGGAATTTTTCAGCCAAATCTTTGCCCTTTTGTAAAACGACATCTGAGCTATAAGGGGCTGTTTTATTTGCTAAGATCCCATTTTGCAGATCGATTAAAACTAAAGCTGTTTTATTTGGATTAAGCGTTAACATACGGTCTTTTCCTGTACAGTATTGAATAGTCGAAGGCCGGAGCCTTAAAATAACGAGTAATTATTATGCACTATACAACTAGTGCGTCAATTTTTCCCAGCGCAAAACAAGCTAATAATAATAGGCTCAGCCCATAGTCACAGCTGGACCAAATAAAAAGCGAATCGCGTTCTGCATTATTAATTAAGGGCTTATACAATGACTATTATTCAGCATAAAACATCAATTCGGCTTCTGGCCTTAATTTTATTAGCGTTGGTAAGCTCTCTAAGTTTAGCTCACGCACAAAGCGCCAACGTCTCAAATAGTTCAGTACAAATCGACCCACTATTAACGCAATTGCTCAACCAGCGAGAGCAAAAACATATTGCAGCTCCCGTCGTAGCTAGTGTCCTTCTGTCCCAACAGTCCGAGAAAATTATCGAAAATATTCGTCAAACAGGTGCAACGGTCATCACTTATTCAAAAACCTACCCATTAGTGACTATCGGCTTAACTAGCTTAAAGCAGCTTCAAGCGCTATCACAAACCGATGGCATTGAACAAATCCACTCCATCTACCCATCGGTTGGCAACTCAGATATTGACCCTGAAAAATAGTTACATCCGAAGGAGCATAAAATCACAGAAAATGAATAAAAATTCACTTTTAGAGAATATAAATTAGTTGCTCGAGCGTTAAATTGATCATAAGCTTTTAACAAATCGGTTGGCTAATAAAAAGAGGGCTTTGTGGATAAAATTAATTCTGTCGCAATTTTAGGCGGTACTCATGGCAATGAATTTTCAGGGATTTATCTATTAAAAAAATGGCATAAACACCCACAAAAAATCAGCCGCCCAACGCTCAACGTTGAAACTCTGCTGAGCAATCCTAAAGCCTTTGCTGCCAACAAACGTTATCTAGATGCCGATCTAAACCGCCAGTTTCGCTCAGATTTACTTGCTGACCCAACACTTGGCAATTATGAACAATCACGCGCAAAAGCGTTGAGTTTGTATTTAGGGACGAAAGAAAATCCCAAATTTGATTTTGTGCTCGACCTTCACAACACCACCAGCAACATGGGACCGTGTCTACTCTTGGTGCAGCAGCATCCGATGTATAACCTAATGGCAGGCTATGTGAAACTCAAAATGCCACAGGTTAATATCTCTCGCGATGAAGATCATAAAAGCAAAGAGCAACACCACCTATTAGCAACAATGGGTAAATTTGGTGTCATCGTCGAGGTGGGGCCGCAGCCACAAGGATGTCTGCGCCATGATGTTCTCGCTTGGATGGAAGAGCTCACCGGCCATATACTCGATTTTCTAGAACTGTATAATAATGACCAGCTGCCTGAATTACCCAAAAGCGTCGAAGCCTATCGCTTTTTAGAAGAAGTAAAAGTTCCACTCGATGAGCATGGCGAGCGCGCCGGAATGGTTCATCAGGCATTAGAAGGCAATGATTTTAAACCGCTTAAAAAAGGTGATCCAATGTATATCACCTTTGATGACGAAGTGATCACTTACCAAGGGCAGAGCACTGTTTATCCGAACTTCATTAATGAAGCGGCTTATTATGACAATAACCTAGCAATGTCTCTTTCAGAAAAAGTGACTATCGACGTTTATAGCAAGAAATAAGCGCTGTGCGTCGAGCAAACTTGGCGCAACTGCATGACAGATTTATCGATAGAATTACCATCTGATTATTACCTAACCAACTTCTGGTTGCTCGTTGATGGAGTGCTGGAGCGCTACAGCGATCTTCTCAACGAGCCAGAGCTGCAACTGTTAACAACGCTCAAAGCTCAATCAAGCGATGCCCAAAAACTGTATGTGCGAATGCTCTGTCGCAAGGGCGAGTTTTTTCGTGACGATAAATTTAATTACCCTGAAATCAGCCATATTCCTGGCGCAATAGATCAATTACGTGAGTGTTCACTTATCAGCTGCGCGCTGCCCAATGACTGGGAAATCATTGGACAGCTATTAACCGCGAGCGAATTAAAAAGTTATCTAAAACAACAAGCAAACACACCAAAATTGACCGGCCTTAAAAAAGCTGACCTTATCAAGCTACTGGCAAAACAACACGTACCAACGTTTGATTTCACCATTATTCAGCTGCTTGATAATAGCTGGTTAAAGCTGTTTGGATTATTGTATTTTAATAATGCGCGGCAAAGCCTCACCGACTTTGTGCTAAGCGATCTTAAGCTCGTGCGCTATGAAAATTACCGTCTGGATAAACAAAACCGTTTGTATCAGAGCAAAGCGCAAATAGACCAAGCGTTATTACTGAGTGAAATCGCAGACGAGCTAGAAAACCAGCCTAAAAATGGCGACTGGTCAATTAGTGAATACTTACAACGCATTCCCTCTCAACCGGCGCATGCGGCCATCATCAGGCGAATCAAACGGCTAAAAGAAAAACTCGCTCGCGAATTTGAGCGCCGAGCACAACTTGATGAAGCTCTGAACCTTTATCAGCAAATCGACAGCATTTTTAGCCGCGAGCGCGAAACCCGAATTTTATCATCTCTCGCCCCATCTCAAGCGCTCATAAAACTTGATGCAATGATTGAGTCACCCGCGAATCTAAGTGAGCAACAATTTGCGAAAAATTTTGCCTATCGGCTGAGAAAAAAATTAAAGCAGCCATTTACCGAGCCGCAAAAGCTAAACTATCAGCGAATTGACTGGCCAGCACCGGTAATTGCACATGCGCCTGAAGCGAACGCCCTGCAACTTTTAAGTGAGCAAGGCTGGCAAGGCGTACACTGCGAAAATGCGCTCATTAACGGCATATTGGCTCTGACGATTTGGCCTGCGCTATTTGATGATGAAATTGAAGGCGTCTTTTTTCATCCGTTTCAAGCTGGCCCATCTGATTTTTACGCGCAGGACTTTCGTGATAAACGCCAGCCTATGTTTGATGAATTGCTCAATGAAATAAGCTCATCCAACTGGCCAGAGCAAATTATCAAACGCTACCAACAAAAACAGGGATTAGCTAACCCACTATTTGACTGGCAAGCGCTTCCTAAAAACCTAGTCGAAGCGGCGCTTTACCATGTACCGGCGAATATTTGGCAGCAGCTTTTTAGCTATCAGCTATTTGACCTGCGCCTAACTCGAGCAGGAATGCCAGACTTATTTATCTGGAATGAGCACCATTATGGCTGGCTAGAGGTGAAAGGCCCCAACGATAAACTGCAAAACAACCAGTTATTGTGGCTCAAACAGTTGATGAAATTACATCAACCCGTTGCGGTTTGTTACCTTGGGCATCAAGACGTTGACGATATTTGCCCCATCGAATTTATTAACAATTAGGGTGGTTGTCTTTGGTGGTTTAGAGTTGCTCAATTAAACGAATTTCGAAGCACCGCAGTCTGCGCAGCTTTTTAAGTTAAACAAGCATTAGAGCAACAAAGTTCAGGATGCATTTAAATGAATCCCAAAGGCAGTATCTGAGGTCATTATTCTTGGGATAATGCGCTGTCAATGAGCATAATAGGTAATGCCGCGGCTCCTAATGGTGCTGCATCGCGGCCAGTTTTGCCCACTCGAATGCGCAGCTCATCTGGCAATTTAGAACGAACTGAGCGATGCAATGGGCTCAATCGTTTCACCAATTTAGTTAAAATCGCCTCTGGGATCATCCCGCCAATGACAATCGATTGTGCGTCAAACATGCACTCGATGATATTAATTGCCTGGCGAGTCGCGGGAATAGCCGAATCCAGCCACAGATTTAACTGCTCATCACTGAGCCTCAATAAGGCTTCCGGCGTTGCTTTATCGCCCGTTAAGCCGCACATTTCGTAGGCCGCTTGCAAAGATAGATACCGCTCCAAACAACCATGATTGCCACAAAAACAGAGCCGCCCTTCACTATGCACTATAATGTGGCCTATTTCACCAGCGTTGTGCGAGCAGCCATCATAAATTTGCCCATTTAGATACAATCCCGCACCTAAACCTTGATTCACACACAGATAGACAAATGAGTGTAACTGCGTTGCAGCGCCATACAATCGCTCGCCTAAAGCGGCGGCAGTTGCATCGTTAGCGACCCACACAGGAAGATGAAATTCTTCCTCTAATTCATTGTTAATATTTACATTTTCCCAACCATGTAAGGTTGTGGGACCTTCGCTGGTAATGCCTTGCACATTAAATGGCCCAGGCATCACCCATCCAATTCCTAACAATTTTGCCCAGTCAAATTCAGAGCTATGGCGCAATTTATGCAAACAAATTTTTACCTGAGATAAGATCTGCTCAGGTTGGGAGCTTGGCAGCGTGATTTCGTGACGCTCAAGAGGAAGGCCAGCTAAATCTGCAACGATCAATGTTAACAGCCCTTGGTCAACGTGGATCCCAATCGAGCAAGCACCATCAGGAGCAATAGACAGCGGTATAGCGGGTTGCCCTCGCCCGGAACGTATAGGTTGATGGGATTTAAGCCATCCGGCCTTTTCCAATTCGCGTGTAATGTTTGAAACTGTTTGCGGCGTTAAGTGAGTCAGGCGTGCAATTTCAGCCCGGGTCAGTTGCCCATGCAGACGAATCGTTTCAATCACCACACGGCGATTGTGTAACTTGGCATGTTCAAGGTTAGTTCCTGATAGTGTCATTTTATAAAGCCCGGCGCACTTAAGCCCAAAGAAAGGACGATAAATTGCTTAAAATATGAGTGCATTATTATGCCTCCAATTAAAGCAATCAAATTGATTTAATAAATAGCATTTACACTGCAAACGAATTTATCACAAGGAGTTATCAGGCTATGACATTAAAAAAAGGTTGGCTGGCACTATCGATGACAGCAGCAATGAGCATCTCTGTTTACGCTCATGCCGATACGACCATCAACGCCCTGTTTATGTCTCAGGCAGCATATAGCAAGAGTGACATTCAGGCGATGACCAAAGGATTTGAACAAGCAAACCCAGATATTAAAGTGAATCTGGAATTCGTTCCCTATGAAGCATTACACGATAAAATTATCGCAGCCAAAGGCGCTGGTGCCAACGGTTACGATGTGGTGCTTTATGATGTGATTTGGCCGGCTGAATTTGCCAAATTTGGCATCCTAAAAGATGTGACCAAACGAATTGATCCATCTTTACAGGACAAAGTATTTAAAGGCGCTTGGACGACGGTTAAATATGACCATAAATACTGGGGTATGCCTTGGGTTTTAGATACCAAGTATTTGTTCTATAACAAAAAAATTCTTAAAGAAGCTGGGATCGCACATCCACCTAAAACGCTGAGCGAGCTTTATCAGCAAGCTAAAATCATCAAAGACAAAGGCCTAGTGAAATACCCAATGGTCTGGAGCTGGTCACAATCAGAAGCGCTGATTTGTGATTACACCACCTTAGTTTCTGGCTATAACGGTACATTTTTCAAAGAAGGTAAACCACAATTTGCCTCTGGTGGTTCGCTTAAAGCGGTTCAGTTTATGAAAAAAACCTTAACCGATAAGCTCTCAAGCCCGAACTCACGAGAATATTTAGAAGAAGATGTCCGCAAAGTATTCTCAAGTGGCGATGCGGCCTTTGCGCTGAACTGGACCTACATGTACAACTTGGCTAACGATCCAAAACAAAGTCAGGTCGCAGGTGACGTCGGCGTTGAACCAATGCCAGGTGAAAATCCCGGTGATGTGGCGGCAGTCAACGGTTCAATGGGACTTGGGATCACCAGTAACAGCCAACACCCCGATGCTGACTGGAAATTTATTAGCTATCTGACTTCACAAAAAGTTCAGGAAAAATACTCCAAACTGAGCCTGCCAATCTGGAAAGCGTCTTATGACAAACCAGAAGTCCAAAACGGCCAGAAAGAACTTGTCGAAGCGGCGAAAAAATCCATTGGCGCCATGCTGGCTCGACCTCAGACAGCTCAATATCCACGCCTGTCTAATACGCTCCAGCAAGCGATTCAACGTGTCCTGCAAGATAAACAAAGTGCCAGTGATGCGATGCAACGCGCCAATCAGGTTATTTCGCGGTTGCACTAGGGGGAGAATAAATGCTGACTTTGCCGCAGAGGGATCGTCGCAAAGCTTGGGGGCTGATGCTCCCAATGCTTTTGATGATGGCCTTATTAACGCTCTATCCGCTGATTCGTACTGTCTGGCTCAGTTTTACTGATGCCGCCCTCATCAGCAATGGTGCAGCAATCCACTGGGTCGGTTGGGAGAATTACTACTTTGCCATTACCGACCCTGATTTTCAGGCAGCCTTTGGCCGAAGCCTCTGGTTTACCGTTTTATCGGTAGGGATTGAGGGAATTATCGGCGTGCTGGTCGCTCTATTACTCAACCAGAAATTTATTGGCCGCACACTGCTGCGTATTCTGGTGATTTTGCCGTGGGCACTGCCGACCATTGTCAATGCAATGATGTGGCGACTGAACTTTAACCCTGATTTTGGCAGCATCAATGCGCTCTTAAGTCAGTTAGGCATTATCAACCATTATCAAAGCTGGCTGGGCTCCCCAGATAGAGCGCTCTACTCAGTCATGTTTGCGGATATCTGGAAAAACTATCCACTGGTCACCTTAATGGTATTAGCGGCACTGCAAACCATTCCAGAAGAACTCTATGAAGCAGCGCGCATTGATGGCATCAAGGCTTGGATGCGTTTTAAAGCAATTACCTTACCCGCAATTCTTGCCCCACTGTGTGCGGTGTTGGTGCTGCGCACCATCGATGCCTTCAAGATTTTCGACATTATTTATGCCATGACCCGCGGGGGGCCACTGAACTCAACCAAAACCGTCAGTTTTTATGTTTACCAGCAATCATTTACCTACTTAGAAGCAGGTAGCGGGGCCGCCTATGCACTACTGATGACATTGGTATGTGCAGTTTTAATCTCGCTTTATCTATTTATTTTACGAGCTCAGCAAAGGTGAACGAATGCCAACTCCAATATATAAACGCGTATTAATTTATCTCGCTGCGCTAATCGTTGCCATTTCAATCTTAGCGCCGCTCTTGTGGTTGTTTTTGATGAGTGTTAGCTCAGCTAAAGATCTCACGCAGGTTCCGCTGCACTGGATCCCCGAACACTGGGATTTTAGTCGCTACCAAGTGTTGTTAACGCTTGCCCCAAACAGCCCGGGGAGATTGTTCTTACAAGCGATGCTCAATAGCTTAATAACCGCAACGGGTGCTACGCTCATATCTCTATTGCTGGCGATTCCCGCAGCGTATAGTTTCTCGCGTTTTCCCGGTCACCAATCGTGGTTGATGGCAAGTTTAGGAATGTACATGGTGCCACCGGTTGCCTTTATCTTGCCGATGTACTTTATTTTGCAACGCTTGGGATTACTCAACACCCACTGGGGGTTGATGCTCGTTTACTGCTCGTTAATTTTGCCGTTTCTGACTTGGATGATAAAAAACCAATTTGATGAAATGCCAAAAGATATCGAACAAGCCGCCCAACTCGATGGCTTAACGACCCGCGCGATTCTTATCAAAATCACGTTGCCGCTAGCCAAACCTGCACTGGGAGCAGCCTCTTTATTTGGTTGGCTACTCGCTTGGGATGAATTCTTTTACGCCCTGTTATTTACCAATAATGCCGATGCCAAAACATTGCCAGTGGCCATTGCCGACTTTATGGCAGGTAGAGCAACGGATGATGGTCTGATCGCAGCCACCGGTATTTTAGCGTCAGTGATCCCATTAATCATCGCTATTGCACTGCAAAAAACGCTCGTTCAAGGACTGACAGAAGGCGGCACCAAAGGATAACCAATCACATGAACACAATACTTTTTAACCATAAAAAAGACCCGCAAATTCAAACAATCGTGGCATCGATAGCAAGTGCACAGGTGGTAAGTTTATGAGCGAAAAACCGCAGTCCAACACGCTTTATATCGTCGGTAACGTCAATATCGACTTGATTATGGGGCCTTTAGACAGCTGGCCACAACGCGGCACCGAAGCGCTTTTAGCATCCAATACTTGGCGAGTTGGCGGCAGCGCTGGTAATAGCGCCTTAGCCGCGCATGCATTGGGCATTAACTATCGCCTCATTGCCAATAAAAGTGGCGATGTCTTTGGCAACTGGCTTGCAGGGCACTTTAGTAATACCCAGAACTGGACGACGACGGCGCAGCCGACCTCTGTCACGGTTGGGATCACCCACAGTGATAATGAACGAACCTTTTTCACCGGACCTGGTAACGTTGAGCAATTAAGTATCGATGATGTACTCAGCCAACTGCCAGAGCATAGTCAAAATCAGGAAATAGTGCTGCTCAGTGGCGCCTTTTTAACACTCGAACTATTGGGCCAATATCAACAACTGATTCAAACGCTGAAAAAACGTCAGTTTAAAGTCGCGCTGGATTGCGGTTGGCCGCCACAAGGATGGCAGAGCCTTCGCCCAGTGGTTCAAAAATGGCTCCCCTGGATTGATTTTCTGCTGCTCAACGAGCTGGAAGTTCTTGAACTAAGCGCACAAGAAAATCTCGAACACGCGACCCAGACGCTGAGCTCCTGGCTTGCCCAACACGCACATCTTGTTATCAAACAAGGTGCAAAAGGTGCCAGCTGTTATTGCGATGACACGCTTTATCAGTGCAAAGCATCAAAAGTAAAGGTTGCCGATACCGTGGGTGCCGGCGACATCTTTAACGCAGGTTACTTAGCCTCCATGAGTGAATCACATTCGATTGATAGAGCATTGCAATGGGCCATCACCTTGGCAAGCTCGGCTATTGCCACTCAACCTCGGCAAATTTTAAATCGCTCGCAATTAATTTCAGGCATTGAATCAGGAGATATGACATATGGCTAGCCTAGAACTTTGTCAGGTGAGCAAAAACTACGCAAGCGCACAGGTAATTAAGCCATTAGATTTAAAAATTGAAGATGGCCAATTTACAGTGTTAGTGGGGCCATCTGGTTGTGGTAAGTCAACACTATTACGACTGATTGCGGGCCTTGAAGCTATCAGCGACGGCGATATTTTAATTGGCTCGCAAATTGTCAATCACACTGAACCGGCCAAACGTGATGTGGCGATGGTCTTTCAAAGTTATGCGCTCTACCCACATTTAACGGTCAGTGAAAATATGGCTTTTCATATGAAAAGCAAAGGGGTGGATGCCGCCACGCGAGCGAAAAAAGTGGCCGAAGTAGCCCAAATTCTTGCTATCACACCACTACTTGAGCGCTTACCCAAAGATCTCTCTGGCGGGCAGCGCCAACGCGTTGCGATGGGCCGTGCGATGGTTCGCAATCCCAAAGTATTTTTGTTCGATGAACCACTTTCTAACCTCGATGCGCAGCTTAGAATGGAGCTTCGTGCGGAAATTAAATCGCTCCACCAGCAGCTAAAAACCACTATCGTTTATGTCACACATGATCAGGTCGAAGCGATGACGCTGGCTGATAAAATCGTCGTGATGAAAGATGGCTACATCATTCAGCAAGGCTCACCGCTTGAGATTTATGACAAGCCAAATTGCACCTTTGTCGCGCAGTTCATTGGTTCTCCACCAATGAATCTACTGGATGGGACATTAACCCATAAAAATGACAGATGGGTCGTAGATTGTCAGGGAATTACGCTTGAAGTAAATGCGGAACACTTTACCAGTGAGCTAAGTGAACAACCGGTCACATTAGGGATTCGCCCCAATCAGCTAAAAATTGTCAGCCACAGCGAGCATCCTCTGGCGAGCGTAAAAGTCGTTGAGATGATGGGTGATGTCACGCTCTTACATTTAACGTGGCAAGGCTATGCGATTTATCTGCAACATTATGGCCGGTTTGACGCAAAACCTGGCCAACAGTTGGCGATTGAATTAAACAGTGAAGCCATTCATTTATTTGCCAGTGATGGCATAAGGCTTTAAAACGAGCAGTAAAAAACATCAATACATCAAGATAAATCGATTTATGTAAAGAAAAGTAAGTATCCACTATCATTAAATACATTGATATATATGGTATTGACCTCTGCCTTTTTAGTTCGTTAGGATGATTAGGCTGACTTGTTCAGCCTAATTTTCAACCACAAGAGAGGTATTCATGAGATCTGTCCACAAGATAGCACTTAGCGCAGCTCTAGGGACGAGTTTATTCACCGCGGCGATAACCGCCCAAGCCCAACCTTCGACAACAACGACTCAAGCTCCTGCGAGCTCATCGCAATCAGTACATATCTCCGACAGTCAGCTGAAACACTTTGCTCACGCCTCAGAGAAAGTTAGCCAGATATCCCACGATGCCATTAAAAAATTGCGCGCGACCAAAGATGCGGCCAAACAAAAAGGGATCCGCCAAAAAGCCAATAGCGATATGATCCAAGCGGTTAAAAGCAACGGCCTAAGCGTGCATGACTACAATCTCATTAGCAAAACAGTTCGAACCAACCCTAACCTTCAGAAAAAACTGCAGAAAATGCTTAACTCCTAATAGCAAACGGGGGCTTTAAGCCCCCGTTAACAAGTCACTTCTTTTCTTATAATTAGTGGACAAAAATCGATAACACCATGGCAATAACTGCGCCAGAGGTGCCGATAATGGTTTCCATAACGGTCCATGTCTGTAGGGTTTGTTTCTCGCTCATCGAGAAGAAACGGTTGGCTAACCAAAAACCTGAGTCATTTACATGCGAAAAGACAATCGCGCCACCGCCGATAGCAATGGTAACTAACGAAAGCTGCGCACCACTTAATCCCAGAGGTTCAAGCATTGGTAAAATCAAACCACAAGTGGTTAACATCGCAACGGTTGCAGAGCCCTGAATTAAACGCACGGCTGCGGCCAAAATAAAGGCTAACAGAACCACTGGCAAGCCACTTGATGCCAGAATATGGCCCAATGCACCACCCACACCCGAGTCAATCAATACCTGTTTGAAAACCCCGCCAGCACCGGTCACTAGAATAATAACCCCAGCTGGCTGAATTGCTTCGTTACATAACTCCATAATCCGACTAGGAGCCATGTTACGGCGTACGCCAAGCAGATAAAATGCAGCTAAACAGGCAACAATAATTGCAGTAAATGGGTGACCAATAAATTGTAACCAGTCGTAAACGTTAGAATGAGGGTCAACAAAGCGCGAGGCGATTGTTTTAAGGCCAATCATCACCAGTGGCAGTACCACCAATCCTAACGCCAGTGTAAAGGTTGGTTTACCGTCCCCTTCACGACCAACTTCATCTGATTTAGCGTGATCAGGTAGCTCAAGATGAACTTTTTTAGCAATCAGTGAGCCCCAGATAGGTCCACCCAAAATCATCGCAGGGATCCCAGCAATCAGTCCAAATAAAATCATATACCCGAAGTTGGCATGCAATTGGGCTGCGACCAAAATAGGGCCTGGCGCAGGAATCAAAAATGCCTGACAAGAAGCAATCCCCGCCAATAGCGCAATCCCGATTTTCACCATTGAACCACCACCACGGCGAACAATCGCAAAAGCCAAACCAATCAGCAATACCACGGCGACATCAAAAAACAAAGGTAACGCACAGATAAAACCTGTAACAGCAATCGCCCAGTGCGCCCGTTTTTCACCGAACCGATTGAGTAAGGTATGAGCGATTTGGTCTAATGCACCCGTTGCTTCCATCACTTTACCGAACATTGCACCGAGCGCGACAACCACAGCCACAAAGCCAAGTGTCCCGCCCATCCCTTTTTCGATTGTTTTGGCAATTTGGCTTGGTTCCATTCCGGAACAAAGACCTGCCAACATCGCCACGATGATCAAAGAGACCACAGCGTGTAGGCGCACCTTCATCACTAAAAACAGCAGCAGGACAATCGAACCAACCGCCGTGAGGATCAATGAAATATCAGACATGACCAAAATCCTTATTTTTTGCTACAGACTTCACATTCTTAGAAGTTACCGGTAACATGATACGGGTAACATCAATAAGATTGAAAGCATAGATACTTATTAACTTTCAAAAATGCGAAAGATGTCAAAAAAATGGAAAAATTATTACGTCTCTGTTAATAACTTCCAACTCATTAGCTCGCTACGACGAAGCCCTTTTTTGACAAAAGCACCAGCACCCAAGCTTGGTTAGAAAGCAAAGTGTCAGAGATTTATAGTCGTATTTAAAACTTGTAAAGGGTAAAAAATGGAAAATTCAACACGCGGATTATGTGTCGTTCTGATGGGAGTCTCCAGCAGTGGTAAATCATCAGTTGGCAGTGCGCTAGCCAAGGCTATTCACGCAAAATTCATTGATGGTGATGACTTACACCCCAAAGCGAATATTCTGAAAATGTCAGAGGGAGAGCCACTTAATGATGACGACCGTGCGCCATGGTTAGAGCGGATCCGCGATGCTGCATTTAGTATCGGTCACAAAAGCGAACAAGGCGTCATTGTTTGCTCGGCGTTAAAACGTCGCTATCGCGAAACCATTCGTGACGGCAACCCGCATCTTATTTTTTTACATCTTTACGGTGATATTGAACTGGTTAGTAAACGTATGAGCCTGCGTAAAAATCACTTTATGCCGCAGAGTCTACTGCAAAGCCAATTCGATGCACTGGAAATGCCCGGTGATGATGAACCCGATGTGTTCACAATTAGTATCGATGGCGACTTTGACCAAGTTGTTGAGCGCTGTGTAGGTGCTGTTGCTAAACATCTCGAACAATAATCGGAGCCACATCATGAACCCAACCATTGAGGCGGTCACACAGAGGATCGCCAAACGGAGCTATAACTTGCGCCAAGCCTATCTTGACCGGCTTGACGCTGCGGCCAAAGAAGGCCCTAAACGCAGCCAAATCAGCTGCGGAAACCTTGCCCATACAGTTGCCGCCTGCTCCAGCGGTCAAAAAAGTAATATTCTTGATTTTACCCGACTAAACATGGCCATTGTCACCGCCTATAATGACATGCTCAGTGCTCATCAACCGTATCAGTATTACCCTGATGAGCTAAAAAAAACACTGCGCGATTTAGGCCATAGTGCGCAAGTCGCCGGCGGCGTTGCAGCGATGTGTGATGGGGTCACTCAAGGCCAAGATGGCATGGAATTGTCACTCTTTTCACGCGATAACATCGCCCAGAGCACCGCCATTGCATTAAGTCATCAAACCTTTGATGGCACGCTACTGTTAGGGATTTGCGATAAAATTGCGCCAGGACAGCTCATGGGCGCGCTGAGTTTTTCTCATCTTCCCACTATGTTCGTCCCAGCAGGCCCCATGACCACTGGCATTAGCAACGAAGAAAAAGTCGCCGTACGCCAACGTTATGCCGCCGGTCAAACTGATAAGAGCGCGCTGCAAGAGATGGAATGCCAAGCTTATCACTCCCCGGGGACTTGTACGTTTTACGGCACGGCCAATACCAACCAGCTAGTTTTTGAAGCGATGGGACTGATGCTTCCCGGCAGTGCATTTGTCTATCCTGACAGTCAATTACGCCATGAACTGACCGCATTTAGCGCTCGGCAAATGGCCAAAATCAGTCGCAATGGCGACTATCGCCCAATTGGCCGTGTGGTCGATGAAAAATCACTCGTCAACGGGTTGGTCGCGCTATTGGCTTCTGGCGGCTCAACCAACCACACCATCCATATGGTGGCCTTAGCTCGCGCTGCTGGACTTATTTTAACTTGGGACGACATTGCCGAACTATCGGAAACTGTGCCGCTAGTTGCCCGCATCTATCCAAATGGCCCGGCCGATATTAATCAGTTCCACGCCGCCGGCGGTGTGCCACTGCTGTTAAAAACCCTCAATGAGCTCGAAATGCTGCACACCGATGTGCTGACCTGCTATGGCACTTTAGCCGATTACTTTAAAGTGCCCGCAATTGTGAATGAACAATTGGTTTGGCAAGACGTAGCTGAGAGTAAAAATCTAGAGATTATCGCGCGCGCCCAAGAACCATTTTCAAAACATGGTGGATTAGCACTTTTAGCCGGAAATTTAGGCCGAGGTGTGATGAAGATCAGTGCAGTAGACCCAATTCATCGTAAGATATGTGCGCCAGCTCGTGTTTTTGACTCGCAAAATGATGTTGAAGCAGCCTACAAACGGGATGAATTTCAACAAGATTGTGTGATTGTGGTACGTTATAATGGTCCTTCAGCCAACGGAATGCCTGAGTTACATAAGTTAATGCCTATTTTAGGTAACTTAATGAAACAAGGGTTGCAGGTCGCCCTGGTAACTGATGGGCGTCTGTCTGGTGCCTCGGGTAAAGTGCCTTCAGTGTTGCACGTCACCCCCGAAGCCCAACGCGGCGGCCCGCTAAGCCAGCTAAAAGATGGTGATATAATCGATATCGATGCTGAAACAGGTTCGATGATTTGTCATAGTGAATTGGCTGACAGACCGCTACCCGGACCGCAGCAATGGCAACAACAGGGATGTGGTCGAGAGCTTTTTGCCGCATTTCGCCATTGCGTAACGAGTGCTGAGCAAGGCGCAACAATTTTGTTTAACCCAGAGTTTTGATTGGTGCCTGAGCGACGATGTCGCCCCAAAGAAGAATATTCCGACACCGATTGAGCTCTGGTAAAAGCCAACTCAACAATTTAAGGAATCATTATGTCAAAAGTGACTGCCGCTCAAGTTTTTGCGGCTTCTCCAATCGTCCCTGTGATGGTTATTGACGATGTTAAAGATGCACTTCCACTAGCTAAAGCTTTGGCTGACGGCGGTATTAGTGTCTTTGAAATCACTCTGCGTACAGACGCAGCCATTGCTTCAATTGAAGCAATTAGTAAAGAAATGCCTGAAGCTATTGTCGGTGCAGGAACCGTGATCAACCCTGAGCAGTATCAAGCAGCATTAGATGCAGGCGCTCAGTTTGTTATCTCTCCAGGATTTAGCCCTGAACTTCTTGAATACAGCAAAACTAAAGAAGTTCCTTATATCCCTGGCGTTGCAACTGCATCAGAAATGATCACTGCATTGAGCTATGATCTGGATCACCTGAAATTCTTCCCAGCAGAAGCAAATGGCGGTGCGCCAGTGCTTAAAGCAGTGAGTGCAGCTCTGCCTCAGATTAAATTCTGCCCAACTGGCGGCGTTAAAGAAGCGAATCTGGCAAACTACTTAGCTTTAGATTGTGTTGGCACAGTTGGTGGCACTTGGATGATTCCACAATCAGCAATCCAAAATAAAGACTGGGCACAAATCACTGAACTCAGTAAAAAAGCATGTGCACTGGTCGCATCGTTACGCGGCTAATTAAATGCTTGCGCCTCGCGCAATTTGAAAGCCTAAGTCGGTCATCGGCTTAGGCTTTATATCCTGCTCAAGATTTGCCAACAATTGCTCTGCCGCATTTTGTCCAATCGCTTCACGCGGCGTGATAACTGATGCGAGCTTCGGCGTTAAAGTCTGGCCGATATCCAACCCATGAAATCCCGCAATAGCCAACTGCTCAGGAATAGCAATATTCTGGCGCTGACACTCAAAAACGGCCCCAACGGCTAAATCATCATTGGTGCAAAAAATACCATCACAATTTGGATATTGCGCTAAAACCTCAAGGAGTAATTCAGAGCCAAGCGAAAACGATGAGTGTTGCTCGGTCAACACCGAATGAGCTTCTAAGCCCGCCTCTTGCATCGCTTGCTGATAGCCCTGCTGTTTGAGTTTAGTTCGGGTATCAAGCCGTGCGCCCAAATAGACTATCTGTTTATAACCATTAGCAAGCATCGCCTCAACCATCTGCTTGGCGGCTTCGCGGTTATTAAAACCTACCACCGGATAAAGCATTGGATCATCGGTATCGACCATTTCGATAACCGGGATCCCAGCACTGGCGATAATGCGCTGCGTACGCGGGGTATGGATGCGATCGCTTAAAAGTAAGCCATCGATGTTATACGATAGAAGTGATTCGATGCGCCGCTCTTCGATTTGCGGGTCATAGCCGTAGTGCGCGAGCATGGTTTGATAACCACTTGCCTCGGTAACCGCTTCTAAACCACGCAGCAGTTCAGCAAACACTTGGTTCGTTAACGAAGGAAGCAACACGCCAATCGCATGGCTTTTGGCATTGGATAAAATATCTGGAGCGCGACTGGGAACATAGCCCAGTTCATCGATAACATTTTGAATACGCTCAGCGGTTTTAGCCGCTACTTGCCCAGGGTTACGAAGATAACGACTGACCGTCATCTTAGTTACACCAACCAATTGGGCAACATCGGTTAGTGTCGGGCGTCTGTGCACTCCACTCATAAGCTTCAATGTTACAGTAACATACCCGTATACTAACGAATTAAAGCGCGAATGCTAGTTTTTTGTGTAATGCTCGCTGGCACTGGCGTTACTTTGCGCAATAACGTTGATAACGTCTTGTTCGATAATGCTTTTAATGTCAGCAATAAAATCTTGGATAAGGCGATTTTTGACACTATTTAAACGCGTCACAATACATACCGAGATGTTAATTGGCTGCTCAAATGGAATGATTTTCACATCTTTCCAGTCATTGAGATAAGCGGTAATTGCATCGACAAAAGCCAGAGCGGTTCCAGCTTCAGCTAAAATAGCTGCGCTTGAGGTATAACGGACTTCAATGTCCGGCTGATATGGCAACTTGCTATCTTGAAAAGCATGCGCAAGCGACAAGCCAAGCGGCGACTCAATAGTTTGGGCGATATAGTTATGGTTACGCAGTTGTTTGGCGTTAATGGTCGACTCGCGATACAAAGGATGATCGCACGGCACCATACAAACCATCTGTACCGTAGCAATTTTATCAACCTTCACGGCCGGATGCTCATCAAGACCAAGCACTAAACCAATATCGGCAACTCCCAACTCGACCGCTTGCACGACCTGATTAAGCCCCACCACATCAAAGTTAATCTTCACATTGGAGCGATCTTGCATGAAGCGTTTTAACGCTTTAGGCACGGCATGAGTGCCTAGTGGCGGCGTTGATAAAATTCGCAGCACCCCAGCATTGCCCTGGCGCAATGAACGGACACGGTTCTCTGTTGCCCGAATCATCATAAAGATAGGTTCGACTTCATCAAACAACAAACGGGCATCTTCGGTGGGTAATAAACGCCGATTAATTCGCTCAAACAGCGGGAAACCCAGCTGACCTTCAAGCTGTTTAATCCCGGTTGAAACAGCGGGCTGCGAAATACCAAGCTCATAGGCTGCATCCACTGTCGTCTGACAGCGCATGACCGAGCCAAAAATCTCTAATAGACGTAAATTAATGTCGTTTTTGCGTTCAACTTTCAAAAAACTCTCCTGATAATTGCGCCTGTCCCATTGCTAATATAACGCTGGCTTGAGTTGGGTCGATCACCTCAATGTTAAGCTGCGCGCTTAGCTCACGTCGATAAGCCGATAAACCAGCACAGCCCAAAATTAAGCAACTTGCGCCATCGCTAATCAATTGCTTGCCAACTTCGACTAAACGGTCTTTCACTCGCTCTGGCGACTGGGTATCGTCAACCGATAGATTAAGTGAGCGCTCGCCGATGCACTGATTGAGCAGTCCAAGCTTCTCAAGATAAGCCTGATGACGAGCAATGGAGACATCCGATAGCGCCAATACGCCATAGTATCCGCCCATTGCTAAGGCCGTTAGCACCGCACTTGACTGAATGCCAAAAACTGGCACGTTGGCAATCGCTCGGCATTGTTCAATCAAAGGATCAGAATAGCATGCAACAACTACGGCACGGGCATCTTCACGCGAGTGAATATACGCAGGCAATAGTGGCTCTAACGCCTCAATATCCGCGCGACTTTCAATCGCCAGTGGCGCACCTTGTAAAGTAACACACTCAACTGGCACACTGCAGTCCAGCTCAGAGATTGCATCACGCAATCCCTGAGTGACCCGCTCATCCGAATTTGGATTAATAACAATAACGGGTTGATGGCTCATGCTTACTCACCAAACGCTTTGGGTGCGATATCAGCATTAAAGTTACGAGCCGGATCCAACTCTAATGGTAATCCGCCAGGTTTACCTGTTGTATCTAAACGGCGCCGAGCAACAAATTGGCCACGACCGATTGGCGCTTTGAGCTCGCCATCTGCCACAATCACTTCACCGCGGCTTAGCACTGTGGTTGGCCAACCGGTAAGTTCCCAGCCTTCAAATGGTGTATAATCCATATTATCATGCTGATTTTCAACAGAAACTGTCTGTTTCTTAGCAGGTTCCCAAATGGCGATATCAGCATCTGAACCAACGGCAATCGTCCCTTTTTGTGGGAACATACCAAATGTTTTGGCCGCATTGGTCGACGTTAAGGAAACAAACTGATGGATGCTCATCCGACCTTTGTTAACGCCTTCACTAAACAATAGCGGCAAACGCAGTTCAATACCTGGCATACCGTTGGCAATCTGTTTAAATGTCACATCCGTGCCATGATAAAGTTTACCGGTTTCATCAAAGCGATATGGCGCATGGTCAGATGAACAAAAATCAAAGGTTCCAGCGATTAAGTGCTGCCACAGGCGATCTTGCGTCTGTTTATCACGAACTGGTGGGCTACACATATATTTCGCCCCTTCCAGATTTTCTCTATCCAAATCATCACGGGTTAAGAATAGATACTGAGGACAAGTTTCAGTATAAATTTTAGCGCCTTCTAAGCGAGCTTTCGCTAAAATATCAGCCCCTTCAGGTGTAGAAACATGCACTGTCATCAATGGCGCATCCACGTAGCGAGCAAGAGCCACAACACGGTGAATTGCTTCAGCTTCAGCTTCAACAGGATGGCTAATTGCATGATAACGAGGCTGGGTATGACCATTTTTCAACAGCTGATCGCTGGTCCACTGGATCAAGTCGTTATTTTCCGCGTGAACCATAGTCAGTGCGCCATTTTCTTTAGCAGCACTCATTAAGTCGAGCAAGGTTGCATCGCCGACTTTAATGGCATAAGTCATAAAGACTTTAAAAGAGGTAACGCCACGTTTGACAACATCAGGCAGTTGCTCTGCAACCCCGACACTTGGGTCGGTAATAATCAGATGATAACTGTAATCAAGCACTGAGGTTTTAGCACGATCATCGTACACATCAACCACATCAGTTAATGATTGCCCTCGCAGCTGCGCAGCAAATGGGACAATCATCGTGTTCCCGCCGAACGCAGCTGAAATACTGCCGCTTTGGTAATCATCGGCGGTCATTAACCCTGAAGATGATTCCTGAGCAATATGGCAGTGCCCTTCGATACCGCCGGGTAATAATAACTTATCAGTTGCATCAATGATGCTCTGTGCAGAGCCTTCAAGTTCACTGGCAATCGCAGCAACTTTCCCATCTTTGATACCGACATCCGCACGATAATAATCGGTTGCGGTGACAACGGTGCCATTTTTTATGATGACATCAAACATCTGGCCTCCTTATATTCCACTGATTATTCCACCATCGCAGCGCACTTTAGATCCTGTGACATAACTTGCTTGTTCACTTAATAAAAAGGCGGCGACAGCAGCAAATTCTTCGACTTTGCCATAACGCCCAACCGGAATTTGGGCACTGGCTTGTTCACGTATTTTTTCAATTGGTAATCCCTGACGTTCAGCTGCTGCGGCATCGAGCGAATCAACTCGCTGGGTGTGAATTCGTCCGGGAATTAAAATATTGCTGGTGATCCCAAATGGCGCGAGCTCGTTAGAGAGGCTTTTTGACCAGCCCACTAAGGCACTACGCAATGTGTTTGAGATCCCAAGGTTCGAGATAGGTTGTTCTATACCGCTTGAGGTAACGGTGAGAATTCGACCCCATTTTTGCGCTTTCATGGGTTCAATAAATTGCCGAGTCATCTCCATTAGTGAAGCGATCATCGTTTGAAAATAGCTGAGCCATTCATCTCGTTCGACTTCACTGGCAATGCCCGGACGTGGGCCACCGCTGTTATTAACGAGGATATCCAGCCCTTGCCAAGAGGATTTGACTTGATCGATAGTCGCTTGAACACTATCCCAGTTGTTTAAATCAACACACGAGGTTAAAACTTCGCTGTTAGTGGCTGCGCGTAATTTTGCAGCCTGAGCTTCGAGCTTTTCACTGGAGCGACCACACAATATGACATTAGCGCCCTCTTTGGCTAACTCACTGGCAATGCCTAGCCCTAAGCCTTGTGATGAAGCCATAACTAATGCTCGTTTACCTTGTAAATGCAAGTCCATAAAAACTCCTTCAATCATTTAGGTTCATGTCATTGGATGATGAACTGGGCAACCATCGATTGCCCCAGTTTTCACGCTTTAAGTCTTACGCTTAAAGCGGCCAATTATTTTTATGGTAACAGGTAACGAGCTTGGCCCATATGTACTTGAAATAAACAGAAACTATCAAGCTTAGAAAGAAAAGCAGGCGAACCTGCTACTTTTACACAAGCCAGGCCATGCGGCCTGGATCATAGGGATTTACTCTTGCTCGAGCTGTTTTTTCACTTCTTCTGGCACTTCAACGCCAGTTTGCGATGAGATTAAACCGTAATGTTCAACTCGGCGATGAGCGGCAAAGTTAAAGACAGTTTCTTTACCAAAACGGCTTTCGTCTAAATCAACATCCGCAGTAATCAGTTCATCTTCTTGAGTTTTAGCCTGAGCCACAACAAAACCGTTTGGATCAACAATCAAACTACCGCCAATCAGTTCGTGGCCATCTTCGTTACCCGCTTTGGCAACCGCAACAACCCAAGTACTGTTTTGGTACGCACCAGCCTGAATCGATAATTGTGAATGGAATAGACGTTTGCCATCAGCTTCATCACGACGTTCTGCGTTATATGCTGGAGTGTTATAACCGATAGTTACCAGCTCTACGCCCTGCAGGCCCATCATGCGGTATGTTTCAGGCCAACGGCGGTCATTACAAATCGCCATCCCCATAACACCACCTAAGTTCGCGCAAACGTTAAAACCTAAGTTACCTGGTTCGAAATAGTATTTTTCCAAATGCTGGAACGCTCGTTTAGGCGCATATTCACCGTGACCAGGCAGGTGAATTTTGCGATATTTCAGAACAATCTCACCATCTTTATTGGTCATGATTGAGGTGTTAAAGTGATGACCATCTGGTGTTTTTTCGGCATAACCGAACGTAATTGCCATCTGGTATTCTTTAGCTTTTTCAAAAAGAGGCAGCGTTGCAGCACTTGGCATTTCTGATTCGTACCATTGATCGATCTCTTTAGGATCAGTCAAATACCAACGTGGGAAGAAAGTGGTTAAAGCCAACTCTGGGAACACAATCAACTCACAGCCTTTCTCATGAGCCTGGTCCATCAGAGCTACCATGCGAGCAACAACTGCCTCGCGAGAGTCACTTTTCTGA
Organism: Celerinatantimonas sediminis; assembly: GCF_046054195.1. Classification (NCBI taxonomy): domain Bacteria; kingdom Pseudomonadati; phylum Pseudomonadota; class Gammaproteobacteria; family Celerinatantimonadaceae; genus Celerinatantimonas; species Celerinatantimonas sediminis. Next base: position 34,928 of record NZ_JBEQCS010000017.1, on the reverse strand, counting down.
ATGGCACCGAGCTGTGCACCGGCAACTTTAAATTTACGCATAAAAACCTCTTAAGATTGAACTGTTCGTTTATCAAAGCGGCGCACTAGGCGAACCAGCGGTAAGATAAACACTAAATAAACCAATGCTGCTAACACTAACGGAGAAGCGTTATACGTCACAGAACGTGCCATGTTGGCGGCATAAAGGATTTCAGCCAGAGAAACGACACTAGCCAAAGATGTTAATTTGATGACTTCAATGGTATTTGAGAGCAAATCAGGCAAAACATTGCGGATTGCTTGGGGCAAAATAATATAAATCAGCGCATGACGTTTACGCAGTCCAGTTGCTAAAGCTGCTTCCATCTGCCCTTTATGCACAGAGCAAATTCCAGCGCGATGCACTTCGCCATAATAAGCTGCATTATTCAAAAAGAATGCAATAATCACGGCGACCATTGGGTTTAAACGCAAGCCCAAAAACGGTAAACCTGAGTAAACAAAAATCAGCAAAACTAATGGCGGAATGGCGCGAAAAAAATCCGTAAAAACAACGCTACTCCAGCGCAGTGAACGATGCTTGGATAAACTGCCCAAGGCGACAAATAAGCCCCCGATGAACCCTGCGGGGATCACAACTAAACACAATAAGAAAGCGACCCATAATCCGTGCAGAATCATTGGTAGAGTCTGTCTCATCACGTCGAGATTAAAGAACTGGTCAATAAACTGATCCATCAGGCATTTCTCCAAGTAAAGCGACGTTCAATCCAGCGAGTTAAAATGACAAACGGAATAAAAATCATCATGTAAGCTACAGCGCCCATCATGAGCGGCGTTGCATTACCACTAAATGACAAGGCAGTACTGGCCTGATTTAAGATCTCTGGCACACTGATAACTGTCCCTAGCGCAGTACTTTTGGTAATACCTATCGCCCGGTTAGTTAAAGGTGGAATAGCCAGTGAAAAAGCTTGCGGAAGAACGATGACGATAAGCGTCCATAAAAAGCCGATCCCGGTCGCACGAGCGGCTTCCCACTGACCTTTTGGCACCGAGAGTAAACCTGCCCAAAAAATTTCTTCGGCAAATGCGGCCAACGCTAGCGATAAAATCAGCCAGACCACCGTAAATCCGCTTAATGTAATACCTAGATTGGGCAAGCCGAAATAAACAATCAGTATTAAAACAAGCGGTGGCAGAGCCCGCATTAGGTCGGCAAAGGTGACAATAAGGGCATTCACAATGCGAATGTTATATAAACGTACGCATGCTAAAACGAGCCCGAGCAAAACTCCGCTAATCACCACCAGCACAGCCAACTCAAGAGTGACACCAATACCTTGGGCAATCATCGGCCAATACTTATGCATCACATCAACATTGAGAAATGCATCCTGAAAGCGGGCAAAGTTTGAAACATGATCCATCGTTAATCTCCCAAGCGTGAGACAAACGAGCGGGTACGTTCATGCTGCGGATGATGAAAAATTTGTGAAGGAGCGCCTTGCTCTAAAATCTTACCGCCATCCATAAAGACCACTCTATCGGCGGCTTCTTCGGCAAAACGCATCTCATGGCTGACGACCATCATCGTCATCCCATCTTGCTTCATATCACGCATGACATTCAGCACATCCATGACAAGCTCTGGGTCAAGCGCTGAGGTAGGCTCGTCAAACAGCATAACTTCAGGTTTAAGCGCAAGAGCGCGGGCAATCGCAACGCGTTGCTGCTGCCCACCAGAAAGAGACGTCGCACGGCTATCCGCTTTATGCTTTAAACCAACTTTGTCCAAATGCTCGAGCGCAATTTCATTGGCCTGCTCTTTGGTTTTTTTCTGAACCAAACGCAGCGCGATGGTAATGTTCGCCTGTACCGAAAGATGTGGATACAGATTGAACGATTGAAAGACCATTCCAATGCGCTGACGAGTCTGGTTAAGCTGAGAAGGTCGCGCTTCAATGTTTTTGCCGCGCAACATAATCGCCCCAGACTGAGGTGTCTCAAGCAAATTACAACAGCGCAACAAAGTGCTTTTCCCCGAGCCGGATGGTCCGATGAGAAAGACCAGCTCTTCTTCAAAAACTTTAAGGTCAATCCCCTCTAATACAGGTGTTTCATCATAGGATTTATATAATCCAGCTATTTCTAAAATGGGGCGAACAGCCATAACTTCTCCTTAAGCTCGCTTATTTTTTACAACTAAACTGATGGCTGTCTTTTACATAACCTTCAAAACCAGGCTGTCCATAACCAGGAAGAGGCGTTATCGCAGCGCTGCCCTTAGCCGGTGTGGTGCCAAACCATTTTTGCGAAAGTTTCACTAAAGTACCGTTTATTTTTAAGCACTCAACCGCTCGCTCAACACGGTTACGCAATTTAACTTCGTCTTTACGAAATGGCATTGACCAAACAGCCCCGGTATCGTAGCGATAAGAAAGAGCTAACATTGGCGATTTTTTAACGGCCCAAGCAGCTGTTGTATTACCAGTCAGTGCTGCATCAGCGCGGCCAGAAACTAACGCCTGCATGGAGTCTGAAGTAGTTCCATAACTGGCGACTTTCCAATGATATTTAGCAGCATTTTCACGAGCCCATTGGTCGTAGTTCGAACCTTTATTCACCGCCACTACTTTACCGGCAAAGTCTTTGAGAGATTTCGCCGCCGGAGCCCCTTTTTTGGTAACAAACTGATAATCTGTATTTAAATAACCTTCAGCAAACAGCATGTGTTTGGCGCGTTCTTTATTGATAGTTACAGGAGCGACCAAGAAATCATATGTGCCAGCTTGCATCGCTGGAATCAGACCAGAAAACTGTGAAGATGTGATCTCGATTTTAACGCCCATCTGTTTGGCAATTGCGTGCGTTAAATCGACATTAAAACCTTGCAGACCGCCACCTAATTTAGGCATAGCCATTGGGGCATAAGTACCATCTAATGCCACATGGAAAGTTTCTTGTTGAGCGGCCGCTGCACTACAACTGAGACATGCTAACGACAGTGCGATAATCCATTTACTTTTAGCCATTGCAATTGCTTCCTTTTTTGAAGTTGACGCTGGTTAACTCTTGTTCTGGTTATTACATTAATATAAAAAAATGCACTAAAACAATATAATTTATAATTAATATTTATCTTTTTGTATATGTTTTAGTTATACATTAACTCAAATCAAGCACTAATTAGACGCAATTACGCACTAAAGTAAGGCAAAGGCGGGATAAACTAAGAGATTCCGCGGACATCGAATTTCTTAAACATTGAACCAAAATAAAGCAATAAAGAAAGGCAGCGGATTTAGCAAATTTTAATTTGGATTGGGTAACAAATTACGGTTATTTCCAACCACTTCATTAATCACTTCAACCAATGAATAGGCCGCTTTTGATAGTGGCCGTTTCTTAGAAAAGATAAAACCGATATCTCGATACAATCGCTCTTTAATTGGAATAAGTTGCACATCGTTACGCTCAAACATCAACTTCAGTGATGAAGGTAAAACACTAATACCTAAATCACACGAAACCATTCCCAAAATCGTAGATTGATAAATAGCGGTTTGAACAGGAAGGAGCGGTTCATTGGTCATCGAAAAGCCTTTTTCCATCAACTGGCGCATACTAGTTCCTGGCTTCATTGCGATGAATGGGTATTGAACTATTTCATGCCAACTCACTTCACTGCGATTTGCCAAGCAATGGCGAGGGGAACAGACAAAGTGCAAGTAATCTTGGTAAATCGGCGTAAATTCAACTTCGTCGATATGCAAAGGCCGCGCGCCAATCCCAAAATCAATATCACCATTTAACACCTGCAGATAGATGGGCTCATCACTCTCTTCAACATATTCCATCGCTATTTGCGGGTAACGCTTGGCAAAAACGGCCATCGCTTCAGGCACCAAGGAAGCGCCAACCGTTAATAGAGCAGCGAAGATAACTCGCCCAACCCGCCCGTCAGCCATGGCCTGCATATCGCTCACACCACTGAGCAGACGAGATATGACCCTTTCAGCAACGGGCAGAAATGTTTTACCTGCTTGGCTTAAGTGAACCTGTCGGGTCGTTCGTTCAAATAATTTCACCCGCAAAATATCTTCGAGTTGGCGGATCTGGTGGCTAAGGGCTGGCTGAGTCATATGTAACTGCTCAGAAGCTAAGGTAAAGCTTTGCAATTGCGCAACCGCTAAAAAGGCCTGAAGTTGTTTAGAGCTGATATTCATAAATTTTTTTTATAAATGAATAATAAATCAAAATTTATCTTATCAATAAACATGGCTAATATCGAATAACATTTGCACAACATCGGATTTACCATGCTCAAACAAGTCATCGACCTGCATGAACTTTTAGATTCACTGTACATTTCAGGGGAAAAGGTCAAAGACCATCTGTGCCAGCTCGGCGCTAAAGCAGACCAGATCACGGTCAAAACACTGCACAGTGAAAAAGGCTCGGCTGATTTTATTAAAATTCATATTCCTGGCAGCGATGGCAAAGCCGTGGGTGGCTCACGTCCAACACTTGGCATTATCGGCCGTTTAGGTGGTATTGGAGCTCGTCCTGAAATCACCGGATTTGTCTCTGATGGTGATGGGGCACTAGCAGCTCTCGCGGCGGCGGCTAAGTTAATTGGGATGGCGCAACAAGGCGATCAACTAAAAGGGGACGTTATCATCACGACCTTTATTTGCCCTAATGCACCAACGAGAGAACATAAGCCAGTGCCGTTTATGGACTCGCCCATCACCATGGAAGATACTTGGGCACACGAGGTGGATAAGCAGATGGATGCCATCGTCTCTATCGATACCACCAAAGGCAACCGCATTATGAACTATCGCGGCATTGCTATCTCTCCAACAGTTTGCCAAGGCTACATTCTACGCGTCAGTGAAAGTGTCTTAGATGTAGTTGAGCGGGTCACGGGGCAAAGCGCCAATGTATTTGCTTTAAGCCAACAAGACATTACCCCTTATGGAAACTCTCTTTATCACCTAAACAGTATCTTACAGCCATCAGTTGCAAGCTCAGCACCGGTTATTGGAATTGCATTATCAACAGCGGTTGCAGTTGCCGGCTGTGCCACGGGTGCAAGCCATGAAGTGGATGTAGAACAAGCTTCTCGCTTGGCCATTGAACTAGCCAAAGATCTTAGCCAAGGCATCGCACAATTTGTCGATGAGCAAGAATTTGCAACCATCAAAAAACTCTACGGCAACATGACTCATTTTCAGCACGCAGGAGATCAATAATGAGCGCCAAACGGATTGGAATCGTCACCATTGGTCAATCGCCACGCCGCGATCTACACGATGATTTCAAAACGCTTGTAGGCCCAGATGTTGAATTATTAGAGATTGGTGCATTGGATCATTTAGACCGCTCAGAAATTGAGCGGCTTTACCCGATTGCAGATAAATCAGACATTTTGGTCTCGCGTATGACCGATGGTTCGCAAATCACCATCAGCGAAAAAGATCTTGAGCCACTTTTACAAAATGCCATTAAAACCATGCTTAGCCGCCAACCTGATGTGTTGGTTGTGTTATGTACTGGCGATCTTCCTGACGTTGAAAGTTCAACCATTCCAGTAATTCTTCCCAAACATGTTATTCAGCATTTTTTCCTAGGACTTGGCACTAAGAAATTAGCAGTGATGAGTCCCGAACCGAGCCAAATTGAAAATGCCAAACGTCGCTGGAACCAAGCTGGAATTGATTGCGATAACGCCAGTGGTTCGCCTTATCTTGAGCAACAACCACGCTACCAAGGTGCGCTAAAACTCGCCAACAGCGATGCATCAATCATCTATCTTGATTGCATGGGCTATACCCTAGAACAAGCAGGGCAAATCGCGAAATGGTCCCAGAAAATAACACTTAGCGCTCGGCAAATTATCTTTAAAGCAGCCAGTTCGCTGATTTTAAATCAGCCAGAGCAAAGCACACAGAGTCAACACAACCAATAATAAAAACACAATCAGGCAAGGAACCCACATGCAAACACACACAAAACAAGATAGTCCACCCAAAAAGCACCCTAAATTTTTTATGCCTGCGCAGCTGATTTTTAACGCAGCTATGGCGGTGCTGGGGGCAATTATCGGAATGGAGCTGATCACTCGCGTGGGGATCACCCCCAATACATCCATTATTGGTGCGCTGATCGCCATTTTGCTCTCATATATTCCACTGAAACTATTTCGTCGTTTTAAAGGCTTGGAAAGCCAAACTCTCATCCAAACCTCTATCTCAGGAGCCACCTTTTCTGCGGCCAACGGCTTATTATTGCCATTAGCCATTGCCTATCTGATGGGGGAAACCGACATGATGGTGCCTATGCTCATCGGCGCCGCGTTGGCGGTTGTGACGGATGCATCCATTTTATACTTTTCATTTGATACCAAGCTCTTTAGCGCAAAAGGTGCTTGGCCACCAGGTTTTGCCACAGCTGAAGCGCTCAAAGCGGCAGCCCAAAAAGGCAAAAGTGCCGTTTTATTGGGTATTGGGATTGTCGGCGGAATTATCGGTAAAGCGTTTGGTTTACCGATGGATATGCTCGGCATCACTTGGGTATCAAATGCCTTTGCCTTGGCGGCGTTAGGTGTTGGCTTATTGCTCCGTGGTTATTCTAAACAACTCTTTGGCTTTGATATTGCTGATGATTACATTCCGCATGGCATGATGATTGGAGCAGGTTTAATCGCGCTTATTCAAATTGTACTACTGATGCGCAAAGACAAAAAAACGCACGCGCAAGAAGCGCCAGAAAAAGGTCATCGCCCTACTCGCTCAGCCATGCAGATGAAAATCACCATGCTCAGTGGTTTTTCAACTTATATCATCATTAGCTTAATTTTGGCTTTCAGCACTGGGATTTATACGGGGATGAGTGTCCCAATGCTAATTGGTTGGTTAGTTTTTGCCGCCGTTGCAGCAATGGCCTCAGAACTTATTGTTGGGATTGCCGCCATGCATTCAGGTTGGTTTCCTTCTTTTGCTACCGCGCTGATTTTCCTCGTTATTGGCATGCTAATTGGTTTTCCAAAAGATGCCTTGGGAATTTTGGTTGCATTCACTGTTGCCACCGGACCTGCTTTTGCTGATATGGCGTATGACTTAAAAACCGGTTGGATCATTCGTGATGAAGGCAAAGATCAAGCCTATGAACTTGATGGCCGGCGCCAGCAGTTCTTTGCCGAACTATTTAGTTTCGCCATTGCGATTATCGTCGTTGCCTGTGCTTATAAATACTATTTCAGTGAAAACCTCGTGCCACCTGTTGCCCGCGTTTACGTTGCGACAATTTCAGCTGGCGCAAACCATGAAATTGCGATGCATTTGGCGATGTGGGCAGTCGCTGGCGCCATTATTCAACTGCTTGGCGGTATTTCTCGCCAGATTGGCGTACTTTTAGCAACTGGCCTATTGATCGTATCGCCGACAGCCGGGATCATGATCTTTGTCGGGTTAGTCATCCGCGCCGTAATCATCAAACGCTACGGCGATGAAGGTTTGAATAAATTGTACGTTTTAGGAGCTGGCGCTATTTCAGGTTCTGCTCTTTATAGCTTCTTCTCTTCAACTCTGAAGCTTGGCTCCAAACGCTAATGAATGAGGTTTACTATGCAATTATTGCTCTGTAGTAGTTCCGGATATCAAGACAGCGAGTATTTAAGCCACACTCGCAGTTACCTGGAACCATTTCTGGCTCACCAAAGCGCGCCCATCAGTCGGGCGCTATTTATCCCCTATGCAGGCGTGACGAAAACATTTAGTCAGTATTTGGCCCAGGTGAAGCCATTTTTTGCCTCATTCGGCATTGAGCTCAGCTCAATTGACCAATATGACGATGCCAAAGCAGCGGTTAAAGACGCGCCAATGATTATCGTTGGTGGCGGGAACACATTTGCGCTACTCAAACGACTGCAGGATGCTGAGCTAATTGAATTAATTCAGCAAAAAGTGCAAGCAGGTACGCCTTATATGGGCTGGAGTGCAGGCTCAAACTTATCGGGTTTGTCTATTTCAACCACCAATGACATGCCGATTGTTGAGCCACAAAGTTTTAATGCCCTATCGCTGGTGCCATTTCTAATCAACCCTCATTTCATTAGTGGCCAGATCCCCGGACATAATGGGGAAAGCCGCGAACAGCGTTTGGCTGAATACATGGTGATGAATCCAGAACAGACGGTAGTAGCCCTGCCCGAAGGCTGTGCGCTTTATCAAAACGGGACCAATTTAACGTTATTAGGGCCTGTAGATGCTCTGCAGTTTCGAGCAGGAAAACAGAGCACAATCACCCTTGGTGATTGTTCTTCTCTGCTCAAGGAGCCTCAATGAGCGCACCTCGAATCGGAATTATGCGAGTTGTGAGCGGGTTAGATGAGCCACTGGAGTTGGCTCATCAGCAACTGTTAACCCCACTTCTAAAAGGGGCTAAACTTGCCACTCGAGCCCTGCCCAATCAACCCGAAGGCATTCATGACGCGCGCACGCTTGCGTTGGCTTTACCCAAAATCGCCGAACTTGGTGAAAAATGGCAAGCGCAACTGGATTTTCTACTCGTTAGCTGCGCGGCCGATCCAGGCATTAAAGCGCTGCGTCAATCGCTTAAAATACCAGTATTAGGTGCCGGTGAAAGTTGCTGTAAAATTGCCCGTCAATATGGACAGGTCATTGGGGTGCTAGGCATTGAAGCACAGCTTCCAGAGGTGTTTAACGAACAATTATCTGATTGTACCCTGATTTATCGCCAACCCGATGGCGTAAATTGCACCCATGACATTCGCACGCAAAAAGGCCAAAACGCCATTATCGAAGCTGCGTTGGCCTGTGAACAAGCTGGAGCTAAAGTAATTGCGCTAGCCTGCACCGGGATGGCAACCACTGATGTAGCTAGTTTATTGGCGCCATACACTTCTTTGCCAGTGATTAATCCTGTTTTAGCAGCAGGAGAGTTGATTAGCCAACATTTTGATTTGTAGTTATTAATCTGCTCTGTCGGGGACTATCAACTATGCTATAGTCCCTTTTTTGTTGTTTAATTATTCCCCATGCGTAAATCACAATCTCAGGCCTACGTTTACGGCATCACAGCTGTTTTGCTTTGGTCGACCGTCGCAACCGCCTTTAAATTGGCTTTAGGTTATTTAACGCCACTGCAATTGATGGCAATTGCTTCATTAAGCTCAACCATTGTGCTTGGCGTCATTATTGCCATTCAAGGCAAACTGAGACTTTGTCTTAGCTATTTAAAACACCACTTTGGATATTATTTGCTGCTTGGGCTGATTAACCCTTTCGGTTATTACTTTATTTTGTTTCAAGCCTACGATCGCCTGCCAGCCCAACAAGCTCAGCCTCTTAATTACACTTGGGCGATTACGCTAAGTTTGATGGCCGTACCACTGCTTGGGCACAAGCTAACCCGCGGCGATATCAGCGCCATGTTGCTGGGATATTTTGGTGTGGTCGTTATTGCCACAGAAGGTAACTTCTTAGCGTTGCACTTTACCAGTCTCAGTGGTGTCGCTCTGGCACTATTGAGCACTTTGTTCTGGGCACTGTATTGGATCTTAAATCAGCGCCGTGAGGATGACCCGGTTGCGGGACTATTCACCGGATTTTTACTTAGCCTGCCAATTACCTGGGGAATGTGTCTGGCCACTGAAAAACTGACTGACCTGCATTGGCAAGCACTGGCAGGAGGCGTGTATGTCGGATTATTCGAGATGGGGATTACCTTTGTCTGTTGGGTCATGGCATTGAAAAAAACTGAGAAAACGGCTCGTATCTCCAACCTCATTTTTATATCGCCCTTTTTATCTCTATTCTTCATTGCCAAGCTGCTCCATGAAAACATCCACCACGCCACTTACATTGGTTTGGTGCTGATTATTGCCGGGTTAATTATTCAACAATATGCCAACCATCGCAGCGCAAAACCGGCGCCTGAGCATTGACATCTCGCTAACCCATCTTATTATTGATATAAAACTCAATAAAAGGTAAAAAAGATGCGTTCATTAACGTCATCCATGATCCCTGCGATCATCTCGCTGCTGCCCGTTGTCGCCATTGCCCAACCGATTAACGTTCAACTTGCCATGAATTACCAAAATCAGGATGTCAGCCATTATCTCATCAGTGAAAAATATGATGGCATCCGTGCTTATTGGGATGGAAAACAGCTCTGGACTCGCCACGGTAATCCGATTAATGCACCCAAAAGTTTTATCCAAAATTTTCCCGACCAGCCTTTAGATGGCGAACTCTGGATTGATTTTGGCCATTTCAGTGATATGGAAGGATTGGTTCAACAGCAAACGAGCACCGACAAACAATGGCAAAACGTTCATTATATGGTGTTTGATTTGCCATCAGATAAGTCTCCATTTGCGATACGCTACCAGCATTTGCAAAACCTACTGGCACAAAGCACACAAGCTCAGCTGCAACTGGTTAAACAGTTCAGCGTCAAAAATGAACAACTGCTTTTATCCCAGCTCGACAAAGTGGTTGCTCATCAAGGTGAAGGACTCGTGTTACATCGCAAAGATGCACTCTATATTGGTGGGCGCAGTGGTCATCTGTTAAAGGTAAAACCCTATCAAGACGATGAAGCGGTGGTGATTGGCTATCGTGATGGCCATGGCAAATACAAAGGGTTAGTCGGTGCCTTAAAAGTAAAAATGGCCGATGGCACTACCTTTGCTATCGGCAGTGGCCTAACAGATGAGTTGCGCGTTAATCCACCAGAGGTTGGCTCAATGATCACCTTTCGCTATAACGGGCTGACCAACCACGACATTCCGCGCTTTGCTCGCTTTGTCAGAATGTATCATCGTTTATAAAAGAATAATTAAAACTCAAATAGATAGCTTGCTCTGTCATTGGATAGACTTACCAATCAGATATAATTAGGATATCTGATGAGTTAAACCATAGGAGCATTATGTTACGGCCTTTAATTCAACAGCTATTTAATCAGCCGCCCAAGGCGACTTTATACCACTACACTACCTTTTCTGGACTGCTTGGAATTGTGCGTAGTCAGGTCTTATGGGCAAGCGATGTGCGCTATATGAATGATGCGGCGGAGTTGCATCACACCTTAGACTTGCTCACCGATGCCATTCAAGACCGAATCATTGGTGGCGAAGCAAAAGCGCCATTGCTGGCCCATTTTGGTCAGTGGATTAACGAGCGTCTGAACCAAGGACACATGCTTTTTGCCGCATCATTTAGAGCCAACGGCAATTTACTCAGTCAGTGGCGCGGTTACAGCAGTGTCGGCAAAGGCGTCAGTTTAGGGTTCCATCCACAGCATATTAGCCAGTGGGCGAAAGACCAGCACTTTGAGATTGGTCGCTGTATTTATGATACCTATCGCCAAACTCAGTTAGTGCAACAAGCCATTGATTCGGTTTGTCAGATTAATCTACCTGAAGATGAACTGTTTGCCGCAGTAGAAACAGATTTATTGCGCCTTGCAGTCTTACTAAAACATCCATCATTTCGCGAAGAAGATGAATGGCGAGTGATCTTACCCATTACCCATCAGGAGCTTGACCCACGAGTTAAATTTCGCGAAGGGACATACATGCTCAAACCTTACACAGAGTTTGGCTTACAATGTGCTTCCCAACCGATGGCCTTAGAACATGTTTATCTTGGACCGACACCGGATTCAACCTTATCCATCAATTCGCTTCGATTATTCTTTCGCCAACATCAAATGATGCCTGCACGCGGAATTGAAGATAGCCAAATCCCTTACCGAGCTTGTTAGATATTGTGAAGTAGAAAAGTGAGGATTAACCCGGCAAACACGCTTGCCTTGCCGGGTCAAATCAGCGTTAAGCACCAAAGAAGCTGTGAACAACCCATAACCAGAATGGCCATGCGAGCAGGCTAAGCCAGCAACTCATCAAAATGGCAGAGCTAACTGTTGGCGCATCGCCACCATTACCGCGCACCACTACATACGCATTAATTCCAACCGGACAACTTGCCATAACCACCAGCACGGCGGTGACATGAGAGGGCAGAGCAAAAACAAAGTGACTGAGTAGCAACACAAACAATGGCAACATCACAAGCTTTGCAGCAAGAATCAAAAACATCCGCCATTTGCCCTGCTTAAAGCTAATATCAGCAAGGGAGGCACCCATGACAATCAGCGCACATGGCAATGCAGCTCGAGCGGCCATGTTTAATGTGCCCATGACAACTTTTGGCAATGGAATATTAATAAGATTAGCAGCAAGACCCAGCATCAAACTAATTACAATTGGATTTTTCAGCGGTTTAAGTAACACCTTAAGCTGCGTTTTACCTTCGGTTCCCAAAGAGTCAGCAAAGTAATACAAAGAAAAGAGTACCAGACTATGAAATGCCACAATTGGGAATAGATATGAAAGTGCCTGTTCACCAAACAGATTACTGACAACTGGCGTACCCACATAGACTAGGTTGGAAAAAGCGCCAGCCAAAGCAATCGGCGCGCGGTCTTTTTCTTTGCGTTGCACAAAATATAAAAACCAGAATACGGATATCAGCGCGATATAAAATGATAACAAAATCCCCCAAGACTGATGTCCTGGTAATCCGTGGCGATACATCCCCAGAAACAACAAACAAGGGACCAATACCCTGGCAGTTAACGCGTTAACCCCTTTAGGCCATCCTGCTGGCAGGTAACGGTTACTTTTAGCTAATCCCCAACCGATGATCGCCAAAGCAAATAATGGCACGATAAGCGGCAAAATAGACACAACAACTCCTTTAGAATCATACAACGAAAATGACAGCTAACCGGCTCCGCCACTTAGCTGACATTCATGAATCTGAGATAAAACATATCGCCATTGACTGCTATTCAAGCAGCTCAAAAGATACCGATGGTGACAAGCAACCCAAGGGTTGTTAAAACCGAACTAATCTACGAGCGATTGGGCTAATAAGGCCCGGTAAAAAGCTGCAACTGTTTTACTGTCGAGAACCTCCCCAATCCGAATTTGCTCAGTTAAATCAACTTGATTTAACCGCAGCGTCTGAATAATTTCGTCTTCATCAGGATTAGTCGGAACGACAGATAAGTCTTGAGCAATAAACAAATGTTGCACCTCATTGCAAAATCCAGGTGCAGGTAACATGGTTCCTAGATTTTGCCAATGCTGTGCCGCTAAACCCACCTCTTCAGCTAACTCGCGTTTGGCACATTCAAGCGGGTCTTCCCCATGCTCCATCGTGCCGGCCGGAAACTCAAGTAACCAGCGATTCACCGCTGCCCGATACTGCCTTTCAAGCACAAATTCGCCCTGAGCTCCAATTGGAACGATCACCACCGCACCGGGGTGTTCCATACGAGTCACTTCACGCTCAAGCCCATCAGGATAACGTTGCACATTTTTACTGATGGTAAAATGGCTCCAAGTGAATAATTTTTCACCACTCATAAGGCAAAGTCCTTAGCGAAAACTTGAACAGGTCATAAGTTTAACGGTTAGCTACTATAACGGTTCATTTCGGTGCCGACTAGCCCAATTTGTCGACATTTTTTATTTAGTGCAAATTGCAGTCTGGCCGTTTTTGCATCTTAAGATGAAACCACTCGCCACTGAGTCCATCGAAACTACTAAACCGGCCAACAGCCGCTGACTCGATTTGGCAAATAAGTTTAATGCACTCAAGGGCCTGCATGGATCCAATGATGCCCACCAGCGGTCCTAACACTCCGGCGGTCGAACAATTGAGTACGGCATCATTTGCTTTAGGGAACAAACAGCGATAACACGGGCTATTATCATCTCGAAAATCAAACACCATCAATTGACCGTCAAAAGCAACAGCGGCACCGCTGACCAAGGGCACTTTGAGTTTTTGACAAGCATCACTTAACGCATAACGGGTTTGAATATTATCAGAGCAATCAAGCACCACATCCGCCTGCATAACTTCCATCTGTAAAACATCGCCACTCAAACGCCGCTGCACTGGGCGAATATGAATATCATGATTAAGCGCAAGCAACCGCTCTCGAGCTGCATGGACTTTGCTCTGGCCTAGCTGCTCTTCACTGTAGGCAATTTGCCGCTGCAGGTTTGATTCACTAACCTTGTCATCGTCCGCCAGCACAAGTTTACCAACCCCAGCAGCAGCTAAATACAATCCGGCGGGGGCACCGAGTCCCCCCATACCCACAATTAGAACAGATGCATTGGCTAATTTAAGCTGACCGGCTTCACCGACCTGTGCCAATAACAGATGGCGGCTATAACGCTTAAGTTGTGCATCGGTTAACTGTGCGTCGCCCATTGCTCTACTCCCCTGTAATATTCTTAAATTTAGCGATGGTTTGTTGATAGTCATCGCTTTGGCTAAGCGCACTAATCAGCGCTATACCATCGGCTCCAGCTTGCATGACTTGGCTTGCATTATTAACAGTAATGCCACCAATCGCCACAACTGGACAATCTTCAACCAACTGACAAAGCTGACTAAATCGCACTAAACCAAGTTCATCAGCTGGCATCGCTTTACTCTGGGTCGCAAAAACCTGCCCCATGGCGACATAGCTAGGTTTTAGTGACAACGCTCGAAGCAGCTCATATTCACCATGGCTACTCACTCCAAGCCGCACGCCTGCCTTGGCAATCGCTTTTAAATCGACCTGATTGGCGCTGATATCTTCCTGACCAAGATGAACGCCATAAGCACCCGCTTCAATAGCTAACTGCCAGTAATCATTAATAAATAGCTGCGCGCGATATTGTTTTGCCAATTGCACACTGCGTTGGATGCAGTGCACAAGCGCGGTTTTATCCATCGCTTTAATACGCAATTGTAACGTGCGAACCCCTGAGCGCAAAAGCTTCTCGACCCATTCGTAACTATCCACAATCGGATAAAATCCGATTTTGTAATCAAGCCGCGCAAATGATGCTTGCCCAGCGATAGGCCACTGACAAAGCGCGCCGTAACTTCGACCAATTTCGGTTTGCGCTGATTCCACAACGGGATAATCGTCCAACTTTTCGGCTCGCCCCCAATGGGCAACGGCGCCTGGCAGTGAATCTTGACCAACAGCTAAGCGCAAACCTCGGCTGATATAGGCTTTGCCTGCTATCAGCGCATCAAATAGTGAATAGCCATGGGCGAGCATTGCGCCAATAGCTGACGATAAACTACAACCCGTACCATGGCTATGCGCGGTATCAATTCGCAGTGCAGATAAGACTAATTGGGTATCGGGATGACACAATACATCCACGCAACGCTTACCAAAAGCGCTATCGCCACCTTTGGCAAGCACCGCACAATGGCAGCGTTTAGCAAGGGCTTTAGCCGCCAGAACCATGCTCTGTGGCGAATCAATCTGGGTATCCGTTAGCATCGCCAGCTCTTTAATATTTGGAGTAATTAAATCAGCCTCAGCAAATAGCTGATCAAATCGGGCCGCTCGGCCAACATCCCCAAGATGATAGCCACTGGTGGTCACCAAAACCGGATCAATCACGATTTTAACAGCGCTTTGCTGCACTCTTAAGCGATGCAATGTTTGCGTTAGCACATCCACTTGCGCTAAATCGGCCAACATTCCGACTTTGATAGCCCGAGGCCGCAACATGGAAATCGCCTCCAGCTGAAGCTTAAAAAAATCAACCGAACAAGGCTCAACACCCAGCAGTTGCTGGGAGTTTTGAGCCGTAAGAGCGCTAATTACTACCGATGGAGTGACAGCGAAATCATGGGCGCTTAGCAGGTCAGCAACAATTCCAGCGCCGCCGCTAGAATCTTGACCGGCGATAATCCACATCAACGGTTTTTGCTTATTCATGCTCACCGCCTAACACTGTTGAGTGATAGATTTGACTGCCACCGTCTCGAAATTGTCGGGATTTTTCTGTAAGTCCTTGCGCCTTTTCAGCGCTTGAGGCAAGTTCTTTAACGGTAATGGCATCGCCAGCAAAATGAGTTGAGCGGATCTCTTGAGAGATTTTCATCGAACAAAATTTAGGGCCACACATTGAGCAAAAATGAGCAGTCCGAGCCGATTGCTGGGGCAGTGTTGCATCATGATAATCGCGAGCAGTCTCAGGGTCTAACGCCAGATTAAACTGATCTTCCCAACGAAACTCAAAACGAGCCAAACTCATGGCATTATCACGAATCTGCGCCCCCGGGTGGCCTTTGGCTAAATCAGCGGCGTGAGCGGCAATCTTGTAGGCAATCAGCCCTTGTTTCACATCATCTTTATCCGGCAGCCCTAAATGCTCTTTTGGTGTGACATAACAGAGCATCGCACAGCCATACCAACCAATCATCGCCGCGCCAATTCCAGAGGAAATATGATCGTATCCCGGAGAAATATCGGTTACCAGCGGACCCAGTGTATAAAAAGGGGCTTCATCGCAAAGCTCGAGCTGTTTGTCCATATTCTCTTTGATCAATTGCATCGGAATATGTCCTGGCCCTTCGATGATCACCTGGACATCATGTTGGCTGGCAATTTTAGCCAGCTCGCCAAGGGTTTTAAGCTCGGCAAACTGGGCTTTATCGTTCGCATCAGCTACCGACCCCGGACGCAAACCATCGCCGAGACTAAGGCTGACATCATAGCGCTGGCAGATCTGACAAATCTCAGCAAAGTGACTATAGATGAAGTTTTCCTGATGGTGCGCCAAACACCATTTGGCCATAATTGACCCACCACGAGAGACAATGCCCGTTACTCGTGAGGTTGTCAGTGGAATATGAGCTAAGAGCAAACCCGCGTGGATGGTAAAATAATCAACGCCTTGTTCGGCCTGCTCAATCAGCGTATCGCGAAACATTTTCCAGCTTAGATCTTCGGCAGCCCCATTGACCTTTTCTAGCGCTTGATACACCGGAACCGTTCCAATCGGCACGGCGCTATTGCGAATAATCCACTCGCGAGTTTCATGAATATGCCGGCCAGTGGATAAATCCATCACCGTATCAGCGCCCCAACGTGTCGCCCAAACGAGCTTTTCGACCTCCTCTTCAATAGACGAACTTACCGCCGAATTACCAATATTGGCGTTAACTTTCACCAAAAAATTACGTCCGATGATCATCGGTTCACTTTCTGGATGGTTGATATTAGCGGGAATAATCGCTCGCCCGCGGGCAACTTCTGAGCGGACAAATTCAGCACTAATAACCGATGGAATAGCAGCGCCAAAATCTTCCCCACGATGCTGCGCGCCAAGGACTTTGTCGCGAACTTTATCACGAGCACAGTTTTCGCGAATGGCAATATATTCCATTTCCGGCGTAATGATCCCTGCGCGAGCATAATGCAGTTGGGTGACCACTTGGCCGGATTTAGCGCAAAGGGGAAGAGCTTTGTTGGTAAAGCGAATAGCATCAAAACCTTGGTTCTCATCTCGCTCACGAGTGAAGGTTGAGCTTTGTTGCACAAGCTGCTCACTGTCGGCTCGCTCTTCAATCCACCGCTGCCGGATTTTGGGTAATCCTTTGCGCACATCTACCTTCGCATCTACATCGCCATAGCTTGCCGAAGTATCATAGACGCACACCGCATCATTGGGCCGCGATCCTTTATCGCTTATCGTCGGGCTTAATGCTATCTGGCGCATTGCAACATTGAGATCGTCTCTGGAGCCGCGTACGTAGATTCTTTTGGAATTGACAAAGGTCTGCCCTTGCAAGTTATGGATAAACTGCTCAGCAGATTGGCGTTGTTTTCTTTGATTCATGACATGGCCTCGAATAGTTGAAAAAGAGGCTTGTCGGGGAGTATCGACAGGAGAAATAGCGCTATTAGAAAACTGACAAACACACTATTTTCACACTTGTTCCCTTCGCAGGCATTACCCTGATCAGGTGATACGGATCCGCTAAAAGATCATTATAGTTTTAGCGTCTCAGCCTTATGGCACTCCGACAAGTAGTTCTTGGATGCTGGGTAGTGATGAAATATTCAGCTCAACCCAACCGTTTCTAGTATAAAAACTTTCCATCAAAGCTCAACCTCTATGTCACAACGCATTAGATAAGCATTGTTAAAAACCTGACAAAGCGGGCCTTACCCAACATTATTAAATCGAATTCAAACACCAAAATTAAAACTAAATTTAATTAAAATTCAAAAAGATAAAACCAAAACCTAAGAAATGAGAGCTCTGGTATATAACTTGCCGGAGTCTATTATTTACTCTGAAATCTTTGCGCGTAACGAGGCGATTGTGATGACTGATGCTGCAACTGTGATTCCTGAAACAGAGATGGGTACGCCGATTTTTAAACCTGATGCACTGAACCTAGTGGCATCGGTACCCTGTCCGATCAAAGTGAAATTCAAAATGGTTCTTGAGGCATTTATTGACCAATACAATGCCAGCCATGACACCCCCATTTATTGCCCTTCCATTATGGATGGTATTCCACATGGATTAGAAGAAACCCTGCGTTCGGTCGATGACCCACAATATCTTCCTGACTTGTGGTTAAGCACCAGCATGCGGACCGCGTTAACTCAGCCTTTTCGCAAAAACTTTATCGACTCAGGTGTACTGCAAGGCATCAACTCTGACTTAAGTGAATTTCCCCAACCATTTAAAGATGCCGGAGAAAAGTACAATCTAGGCTTTTTTGCGTTCGGTAATTGGTCACTGTTATGTGATTTAAGCGTTAAAGATGCAGCTCCCTATCCACGGACTTGGGATGACCTTCTTCAAGAGCAATACCACGGACAGATAGCAATTCACGGTTGTCATGGGGAAGTTGGAGCCATGACACTATTGCAGGTTTTACTCGAAAAATACTCGGATGAAGGCATTCGCAAACTCGCTCACAATATCGGTGGGGTTCGCCATTTTTCCAAACTGATTAAAGCGGTTGATTCCAACGACAAAGAGCGTGTTGCCTACAATATTTTACCCAATGCTGCGATTAACCAGCTGCCATCGCGCAAACGTGCGGCCATCGTAGAGCTTGAAGATGGGCCATTGCTCACGCCAATGACGCTCTTTGCCAAAAAAAGCAAACTTGCTGAACTTCAACCTATCATTGAATTTTTAAAAGGCCCTAAAGCTGCCCAAGTTTTTCATGTTGGTGGGTTTATTGAACCGGCCATGATGGATTGGGCGGAACCATTCACATTTCCAAGCTGGGAAAGTTTGCTAAATAACGATCACGCCAAAATGACAGAGCATCTCAATAACACATTTATTGACGCCCTTGCACCTGGATTAATGACGGTATAACTATGAAATTAATCACTGTTTCTGGACCTCCATCATCGGGGAAAACCTCAGTTCTGACGCATGTTATCGAACAGATGAGACAGACTGAAAAAGTGGGGGTGGTTAAATTTGATTGCTTATCCAGCGAAGATGATAAGCAATATGCTGCGCTTGGAATTCCGGTAAAAGTCGGATTATCCGGCAATCTCTGCCCAGATCATTACTTTGTCAGCAATATTGAAGATTGTCTGCAATGGGGCATCAGTGAGCAGCTTTCGGTGCTATTTACTGAAAGTGCCGGGCTGTGCAACCGCTGTTCGCCGCACATTCGCAAAGTATTAGCCGTATGTGTCATTGATAATTTAATGGGGCTGAAAACGCCGAAAAAAATCGGGCCAATGCTGCGCTTAGCCGATATTGTCGTCATCACCAAGGGCGATATTGTCTCGCAGGCAGAGCGCGAAGTGTTTGCTTATCAAGTTCGCCGAGCAAACAGCAAAGCCAAAATTCTGCAGGTTAATGGGATCACCGGCCAAGGCGCCTTTGAGCTGGCAAGACTGCTTGGTGCAGCGGATGAAACAGCTACCGTCAGTGGTGGCAAATTACGTTTTGCTATGCCAGCGGCACTTTGTTCCTATTGTCTTGGGGAAACGCGGATTGGCGATGACTTTCAGCTTGGCAATATTAAAAAAATTAAGGTTGGTTCATGAGTGATATCACGCAGCCCTGGCGGCAATTTTCTCTAAACGAGTTATTTTTAGAATTTCCCGCCATTGGCGATGAGTTCGAGCAACTGCAACTTCCAGCAGCTGTTCACACCTTGACGTTTAGCCAGTACCTTGCACAGCTCGATAGTAATGACTTAGATGAGTTGGGATTCACTCGCGAGCAGCTTGATGAACATTTTGCCACATTGATTCATGATTTAAACGAGCCTCAGACACCTGAAATTTATGCAATTGACTCGCTAACGATTTGCCCCGGCCATGACAAACATAATGTTCCAGAGCAAGTTCGTCTTGAGTTAAAGCCGGGCTCAGTCACTAGTATTGTCGGCCCCACTGGCTCAGGGAAAAGTCGTTTACTTGCCGATATTGAATGGCTCGCACAAGGGGACACCCCGACCGGGCGAACTATTTTAATCAACGGAGAATTACCCGACCCAGAACTGCGATTTTCTCTGGAGCATAAACTGGTTGCCCAACTTTCGCAAAATATGAACTTTGTGATGGATACCTCAGTGGCCGAGTTTATTGCGCTGCATGCCCAAAGCCGCCACCAAGATCATCCGCATCTAGTCGATACTATTTTGCAGCAGGCCAATCTATTAGCTGGTGAACCGTTTGGTAAAGATGCGCCAATCACCGGTTTGTCAGGCGGCCAATCGCGCGCCTTGATGATTGCAGATACCGCTTTTTTAAGCGCCTCACCCGTGGTACTGATTGATGAAGTTGAAAATGCCGGGATTGACCGCCAGCAAGCGATACAACTGTTAATTCGTAATGAAAAGATAGTACTGATTGCGACCCATGATCCGCTCTTAGCCCTGATGGCAGAACAGCGACTAGTGATTCGCAATGGTGGCATTGCTCAATGCCGGGTTACCAGCGCAATTGAGCAAGAACAACTGGGTAAATTACAGGCCATGGATGAGCAAATCCAAAGCCTGCGCGAACATCTACGCCAAGGTGAAGAGATAACTGAATTACCGCAGCTTGGTTAAAGCGGATACATACTCATTAACAATCCGGCAGAGAGTGTGACGTTTGCGAGCAAAGAGAGTTTTGCTGTGGTTTTTAGCAATCCATCTAAGATTTGTGGATCTTGGCTGCGATAAACCGTCCACCCTGATTTCACCAGTGGAATTGCCGCCAATAAAACTAAATACCCCGCGTAACCATGCACTTCACTGACAAAAATAATGAATGCCACCAGCGCCCCAACAACCAATAGCTGGTGGTAAATTCGTGCTAAATGCGCCCCTAAACGTACCGCTAATGTGTGTTTACCTGCCGCTTTATCCGGCTCTAAGTCACGAATATTATTGATATTCAAAACAGCGGCTGAAAGCAAACCACTGGCAATAGCAGGCAACCAGACCGAGCGCTCAAGTGCTCCTGTATGCAGATAGTAACTGCCAGCAACACCCAGCAGACCAAAAAATAAAAAGACGCTTACATCACCAAACCCGCGATAACCATAGGGCATTTTTCCCATGGTGTAAGTGATAGCTGCAATCACCGCCGCAATTCCAAGGCCGATAAAACACGCCCAAGCGCGCCAGTTATCCCCCAAGCTCACGGTCAATAACGCCAAACCAGAAATGACTGCGAGCACAGCACAGACCATCACAGCTTTTTTTACACTCGCGGCGCTTAGCGCCCCTGACTGAATCGCGCGCGCCGGACCGACTCGCGATTCATTATCTGTCCCATGGACCGCATCACCATAGTCATTGGCAAAATTAGATAAAATCTGCAACAGCAATGCTGTGATCATCGATAAGATAAACACGCTGGTTTTAAAACCATGATGATAGGCTGCCAAGGCACTGCCCAATATAATCGATGCGGTTGCCAGCGGCAGCGTCCGCAAGCGCATCGCTTCAATCCAAGCTGAAATAGCCATAACCCCCACCTTTGTGATCGTCGAAATTTGTTTTGCATCAAATAGCTTACAGATCCTTCTGTTAAGCTTTGCTCTCATCGACAAGAGCGTCGCCATTGCCATCATAGAGGATCTTAGTTGTGTTAATGATTGATCCAAAACAACTTGACCGTGCAATCTGGGGTAAACAAGAAAATAAACTGCCAAGCGCACAATCCATAAAGTTTCCAGTAAAAGTAAACTCTGCCTTGGGCTGGTTAGCTGCGCAGTCGCATATCAATAAAGGTTATTGGCGCTCTCGTGATGGTGAAAAAGTATGTTATTTGGGCTCTTTAGTAAAAATAGAGGCCTTAAGTGATATTTCTAACTATTTAGAGCAATATCCACAGAGCCGATTTTATGGCGGTTTAGCGTTTGATAAAACCCAACCGCAATGGCCCGGATTTTCACCATGTCAGTTTGTTCTGCCACAGATAGAGCTGCGAATTAACGCCGATGAGCAATGGCTCTATATTAATAATTGGCAACAAATGAGCGCAAAGCAGCGCATAGCGACGTTAAAGAGCCTAAAACCAGAAACTCATTTACACTGGCATCCCCCTGTATTTGAGCAAACGTCTCAATACCCATCAAAGCTCAAGTGGGATGCACTGATAAGCGCGGTAACTGCCCCAAATGCGCTTAAAACCTGTCCCAAAGTGGTACTTGCCAGACAAAGTAGCTATCAAGCGGATAAAAGCTTTAACTCGCTCTCACTACTTGATCAATGGCAGCAACTGCAGCCAAATAACTATGCTTTTTATATTACAGGCCAACACCACAATAGCTTTTTTGGCGTGCCACCAGAGCGACTCTATCAGCGCTTGGGGCAGGAGCTTGCAACAGAGGCATTAGCGGGCACAGGCAAATCCAGCGCGCAAAATCAAGCCCGCGAAAAGCTTGGCTTAGACCTGCTGCATGATGTTAAAAACAATCATGAAAACCAGTTTGTGGCAGATGCTATCCATCAGGCATTAGCTAATATTAGCCATCATATTCAAACTGACCCGATGCAACTCATTGAGCAGCGCCACCTGCAGCACCTGTGTCAAAAAATCACCGCTCAGTTAAATACTCAAACCAGCGATGCTGATTTACTTCAAGCGCTACATCCAACACCCGCTGTTGCAGGTTTTCCAAGAACGCTCGCACAACAATACTTAGCCAAGAACGAGCCGTTTGTGCGGGGTTGGTATGCTGGTGCAGTTGGATTTATTAGCCGCGACCAAAGTGAATTTACCGTTGCCATTCGCAGCGCTTATCAAGACCACCAGCAACTCTCTGTTTATGCAGGAGCTGGCATTATTCAAGGTTCCAATGCTCAAAGCGAGTGGCAGGAACTTGCCCGAAAAAGCGCGACCATCCAAGGATTATTAAATGTTTAACCCCATTAGTGACAATCTCAATTTACTTTGGGCCCGATTGTTAATCGAAGAGTGTTCCCGCTTAAATATTCAAGATGTCTGCATCGCGCCAGGCTCACGCAATGCACCGTTAACGATGGCCTGTGCCGCCCACGAAAAACTGCGCTGTCACACCCATTTTGATGAGCGTGGCTTAGGATACATGGCGCTAGGGATGGCTAAAGCAACGCAGCGGCCAGTGCTGGTAATTTGTACATCTGGGACAGCCGTTGCTAACCTTTATCCGGCATTTATTGAAGCGGCACAAACAGGGGTTTTACTCCTTATTGCCTGTGCTGATAGGCCTGATGAGCTTGTTAATTGTGGCGCCAATCAGGCAATCACTCAGCCTGGTCTATTTGCCCATTACCCAGTGGCAGAGCTTTCTCTACCCGCACCCACCGAGCACTTCCCGGTGCGAGCCTTACTTGGCAAACTGGATGACTTAGTTGCGCAGATGCACGCCCAACAAGGGCCTGCGCTGTTAAACTGTCCTTTTCGGGAACCTTTTTACCCGCAAGGCCAATCTGTTGATTTTTCGCCCTATTTAGCAAGTATTCAATCTTGGCTAAACCACGACAAAGCACTTAGCTATGTTAGCCCAGCGCTGACGAGCTGTGATTTGGCGCCTTGCTGGCCGCCGTCAAGACAGACCAAAGTAGTGCTCATTTTAGGCGCAATGGCGCCAAGCCAAGCAAACGCCGTATTAAGTTGGGCACAAGAAACGGGCTGGCCAATTCTCGCTGATGTGCAATCACACGTAACTGGAAATAGCCAGGTGATAAGTGGCGTTGATTTGTTGCTTCGTCATACGCCATTCGATTCAAGCCAATTTGATCTCATCATCCAATTTGGTGGCCGCTTGGTTAGTAAAGCCCTCGGGCAGTGGCTTGCCAAGCAGACTGGGGAATATTATCAGATTGAGCCGCAAGGCCAGCGCCTTGATCCGAACTGGCAAACCACTCGGCGCTTTAATATTGATGCCAAAAGCTGGATTAACGCCCACCCAGCACCTGCCTATCAACGTGAAGATGCTAAGCTTTGGCAACAAGCGCAGCAACAGTTACCCATGCCACAAGGCGATGATGAGCTGGCAATGGTTGCAACACTTGCCCCGCTCATTCCAGCGGACAGTTCTGTGATGTTGGGCAATAGCCTCGCTATTCGCCATATGCAGATGGTTGCCCATCGAATGCCTAAAACACTCAACATTTACACCAACCGAGGCTGCTCAGGCATTGATGGACTGCTAGCAAGTGGCTGCGGCATAGCACAATACGCCAAGGTGACCACGGTGTTATTGGGCGATACGTCACTATTGCACGATCTCAATTCGCTAGCGCTTGCAAAAACTATCACCACTACTTTCATAATTTGCGTGATAAATAACGACGGAGGCGGTATCTTTGATCTATTGCCAGTACCAAAACAAAATCATCTGGCACGGGATTATTACCAGCTGCCCCATGGCATTGGATTTCAGGCAGCGGCTGTACAATTTGGGATAAAGTATAAAAAAATTATTGATACCATGACTTTGTGTACAGCGTATAAAGAAGCGTTACAACAAGGTGGGACGCATTTGTTGGAAATATCAAGTGAGCCAGGGGCGGCCAGCAAAGCAATCCACCAATTAGGAGAACAGGTGCGTGAACTCTCTTCACTTTAGCGTCAAAGGGTCCAAGACTAATCCAGCACTGGTTTTTCTGCATGGTTTTATGGGCAACAGTAATGATTGGGGATACATCACTTCAGCGTTAAGTGAGCAATACTATTGCATTAGTGTCGATTTACCGGGCCATGGTATGAGCCAGGCACTTAAACCCGACATTCGCCATGGCTTTCGCCAAGTGCATCGCCTATTAGAACACACCCTCAAACATTTAGGTGTACGTGAATATTCGCTCGTCGGTTACAGCTTAGGGGGGCGATTAGCCGCTTTTCATGCCAGTTTAAAACCTAAAGGGCTCAAAGCGCTCATTTTAGAATCCGCTCATCCAGGCCTTGATGATGACGCGCAAAAAACAGCGCGACTCAACCATGATGAAAAATGGGCGATACGGCTTCGCCAAGAACCATTCGAACAGGTGCTGCAAGACTGGTATCAACAACCTATTTTTGCCAATTTAAGCGAGTTGGAACGCCAACATCAAATAGAGATTAAGCGCCAATATGATCCCAAACCATTAGGCGCCATGCTTGAAGCCACCAGTTTAGCGCGCCAGATTGATCTGAGTGACAAGCTAGTCAAACTGGAGTTACCTATTGCATTAGTGGTCGGCAGTGAAGATACCAAATTTGCGACCATTGCCGAGGAGTTGTTAGGCAAGCTAAGACAAGGGCGGCGCTATCAAATTGCTGGGGCAGGCCACAATACTCATGTAGCCAAACCCGATCAGTTTATTGAGATTGTCCGTAAATTTTTAGCAGAGTCTCAACAGGCTAATAAATAACATCTGGCGGCATAGGTAAGGCGATTAATTGATGGATATCAATTACCTTTTAAGCGATTACTGTCAGGCTTAAGCCCTCGACGTAATCTCAAGAGGTTTGTATGCCAATCTATACATCAGAGGATCTTAATGCTCCAGTCCAATGGCAGGATGTCAGCGGCGATTATCAAGATATCCGTTATCATAAATCAGCCTGTGGAATTGCCAAAATAACCATTAATCGGCCACAGGTTCGCAATGCTTTTCGCCCACAAACCGTCAAGGAGATGATTCATGCGTTAAGCGATGCTCGCTACGATTCTAAAGTTGGCGTGGTCGTTTTTACAGGCGAAGGGGATTTAGCCTTTTGTAGTGGTGGCGATCAAAAAATCCGTGGTGATAGTGGCTATAAAGACGACAGCGGCGTGCACCATCTCAATGTTTTAGACTTGCAGCGTGATATTCGCACTTGCCCGAAACCTGTCGTGGCAATGGTCGCTGGTTTTGCCATCGGCGGTGGACACGTTTTACATATGATGTGTGATCTAACCATCGCTGCGGATAACGCTAAATTTGGGCAAACGGGTCCACGAGTCGGCTCATTTGATGGCGGCTGGGGTGCCAGTTACATGGCTCGTTTAGTTGGCCAGAAAAAAGCTCGCGAAATTTGGTTCTTGTGCCGCCAATACGATGCGCAACAAGCACTCGAGATGGGGCTAGTCAACACCGTCGTTCCTTTGGCTGAACTTGAAAAAGAAACCGTAAAATGGTGCCGTGAAATGTTGCGTAATAGTCCGATGGCACTGCGCTGTTTAAAAGCTGCACTCAATGCGGACTGCGATGGTCAATCAGGTCTTCAAGAACTAGCCGGTAATGCCACGATGTTGTTCTATATGACAGATGAAGGTCAAGAAGGCCGTAATGCCTTTAACGAACACCGAGCACCTGACTTTACTCGTTTTACTCGTAACCCATAGACTGTTTTATGCATCACTGGCAGGTAAAAATCTGGTTATATCGCCAACCGTGGCATTGCCCATGGGATAGTCGTCAAACTGTTCGCCGCGGGCTCTATCTACAACTGCAACATCCAGAGGGTGATTGCAGTTGGGGCGAAATAGCTCCCCTGCCAGGATTTAGTCAGCATACCCTTGGGCAAAGCTGGCAGCAGTTGCGCGATTTTCTAGACCATCACGACTTCGATACGCTGACTTGCGCCGCCACCTGTTGGGGGATTCAATCTGCAAAAGAGGCACTTCGCCAAGCAAAACTCGATACCTTAGAACAGCGGTATCCATTGTTGCAAGGTGATGACAGTTCTATTTTAAGCTATCTTGAAAAGTGGGCTGGCTCGTTAAAGCTTGCCAAATTAAAAGTAGCAAGGCGAGCATTAAGCGATGATATTTCACTTATCAGGCATCTTAATCGACGTTACCCGCAACTGATGCTGCGCCTCGATGCCAATGGCCGCTGGAGCTATCAGCAAACACTCTGTTTTTTAAATCAGATCAATACCGCCAATCTTGCGTATTTAGAACAGCCCTGCAATCAATTATCAGACTGCTTAAAACTTGCTAAAGCTCATTTTCCAATCGCTCTGGATGAATCGCTCCAGCAACAATGTGTCGATGAAGCAACGCTGGTTAATTTTCACACATTGGTGCTCAAACCAATGCTACTTGGCAAAAATACCGCTTATTATTTAGATCTTGCGAAGAAGCTTAAAATTAAGCTGAGCATCAGCTCGAGCTTTGAAAGTCAGTTAGGGCTATTACAGCTCAAGAGCCTCGCCAATCAATATGACGACCATCATCCAGGCCTCGATACCTTGCATTACTTATTAGCAAAACCTGCTACTCGGCTTATTTATTTTCGTAAATTTACGGCCAATCCACTGCTTTATTGATCCATTTAAAAAATATCTTTAACTATCATCGGCATACTTCGTCTATCTATTGCTTAAGTTGTATGCCCGCATGTCGACGACCACTACCTCACCATTATTAATTCAGTTACGGGAAAACCCGCTCGCCCCTTTTATCTATATGCCAGAGCAAACCATTAGCTATGAAATGGTAGCTCACTGGGTAAGCTCCATCATCTTTCAGCTACAACAAGCAGATATTCCACACGAAAGTCGAATTGGCTGGATTGAGGACAATCCGTTACATAGCGTGCTATTGCAACTTGCGTGCTTACACGGCAACTGGATTTATTGTGCTATCAGTCCCCATCTTCGCGGGCAAGCATTGCATCAAGCGCTGCAAACCATTCATGCAGATGTGATGATAAGCTCAAGCTACCTAGACAACGGCGATACACTTTCACTCAGCTGGCAATATCAGCCAACTGAAATTTGTCTTCAGCCGCGTTGTGATTTTGACCAATGGGTTGATATGGTACTGACCTCTGGCAGCAGCGGAGAACCCAAGGCTGTCATTCATAGTTGGCAAAATCTTTATTACAGTGCCACTGGTAGCAATACGCTGATAGAGCTTAATAAAGGCGACTGTTGGCTGGCATCACTGCCGCTATTTCATGTCGGAGGACAAGCCTTAATCTATCGAGCTCTACTCAGTGGTGCTAGCATCGCCCTTGGCTTTGAGTCGCTCGAAAAAGCACTTGATAACTTCCCGATTACGCATCTATCCGTCGTTCCAACGCAGCTCTATCGCTTACTTAAGCTAGAAACATTTCACAGCAATACCCTGCAGTTAAAACATATTCTGATTGGCGGTGGCCCATGCAACGAGATGCAGTTGCAAATGACGTTAAAAAGAGGATTTATCGCGTATATGAGTTATGGCAGCTCAGAGATGAGCTCGCAAGTCGCGACTCGAATTGTGGGTCAAGGCCAAGGGGCCGGTACACTGTTGCCCTACCGCGAACTTAAAATTCATCACAATGAAGTGCTACTCAAAGGAATGACACTCTCTCCTGGGTATTTCAAAGCAGGTCAGTTTTTTCCACTCACCGATGAACAAGGATGGTTCCACAGCGGGGATTGTGGCGATTACATTAACGATCAGCTAATGATCAATGGCCGGTTAGACCAAATGTTCATTTGTGGAGGGGAAAATATACAACCAGAAGAAATTGAAATGGCGCTGTTAAACCATCCGCAAATCTTAGCCGCAACAGTGGTTGCAATAACAGATGAAGAATATGGCAAACGCCCCGTTGCATTTATTAAAAGCAACGATGCGCTAACTCGAGCGAGTTTGGATAATTTTCTAAAACCGAAGCTTTCGGCTTTTAAACGGCCTGTCTACTACTTTGAACAGCCTAAACAGGCCGGATTAAAAGTTCAAAGAACGCAACTTATTCGTTGGTTGAATCAGCTAACTGACTATTCCAGCGTTGAAATTCAGTGATAGAAATCCATCCCTGTTGATAAGCATGGGACAGTGCACTACGTGATAATTCCTGATCAGATTCTTTCTCTTGGATGATGAATTGACAGTCTGTATTAAAAAAACGCTCGCGAGCTTTGAGATAGCGATCAACAAAACCACTTTCAGCAAAACTTACTGCAGCAGAATGATTCACTTGCATAGCATTCCTCGACAAAAAGTAAACGCAATTTCAATAGAACACGTTTGTGCATATTGTGCAAGCATTTAACGAGGTTTCGTGCAATATAAACCCTCTGAGACAAAAAATAGCGATTATGGCCGAACAATTAGCGTTGTTGACCATAATACTTTTGCTCATTAGAGCAAAAAGCAAGTTGTTCAAAAGAGGGCTTAGCCCTCTCTTAGCACATGCTTAGCTGGCTTTGGCTTCTAACTGCTGGCGATACTCAACGATATCTTCAATCGATAGAACCACCATCTGATGTTGATTCGCAAAATCAACGATTTCAGGCAACCGGGCCATTGTCCCATCCGGGTTAGTGATCTCAGCTAAAATACCGTATGGTTTCAATCCTGCCAGACGCATCAAGTCAACAGTTCCTTCAGTATGACCACGACGCTCAAACACACCACCTTGATGTGCACGCAATGGAAATACATGGCCAGGACGAACCAAGTCAGTTGGCTGACAATCATCAGCAATTGCAGTTTTAATCGTAGTCACCCGATCGGCCGCTGAAACGCCCGTCGTAACGCCTTCTTTCGCTTCAATCGTCACAGCAAAAGCAGTCTGGTTATGGTTGGTGTTATGTTCCACCATCGGTGGCAGCTGCAGTTGAGTTAAACGCTCATCAGGCATACACAAACAGACAATGCCGCTACTTTCGCGGATCATCAATCCCATTTGGGCAGGTGTAATATGTTCAGCGCTATAAATTAAATCGCCTTCGTTTTCACGGTTTTCATCATCCACAACTAAGACGCCTTGCCCATCGCGCAAAGCACCAAGTGCTGTTTCAACCCGTTCAATAGCGTTACCAAAAGAAGCTAAGAGATTCTGACTCATGTTCATTCCTTCTTAAAAATAATTAGAGTCAGGGCACAAAGAGATAACGGCATCCGCCGCTAAGAAGCATTCTTAAAAAGAATTGCTCTGAGGTATATGTCTGTTTCTCTCCCATCCGGACTATAACCGTCGGCCTTGGGATCTCACCAAGTCTGCTGACCTTTATGCAACGCACAAAGCGCTCGCGGGCTCATTATCTATCGATACATTACCGCCGGTGGGGACTTTCACCCCGCCCTGAGAATATATGTTGTATTACCCAGCAATAGTAAGGCTATCAACGATTGCGCGCAAATGTTCTTTAGGTCTATTTGTTAGAAATCAAAAAAAGTATAAAAATCGATCATCTTAATTGCTAATGAGAATAATTTTTATTAAAATTTATTCGTGAATTAGAGCGAAGGTGATTAACGATGTTTGTATGTGTATGTCAGGGGATAACCGATACCCAAATCCGCCAGGCAGTCCAAGAAGGTAAAACCTCACTGGGTCAAGTGAGACAGCATCTTCATGTTGCACAACAATGTGGTCGATGTGGTCAAATGACAAAAATGATCATTAATCAGGAGCTGGAAAAATTAGCACAGCAAGCAGACTTTTACGAAGTTGCTTAAAGAGGTTCTATTTTTAATTCCCCTTCCTTAAATACTGCTTGGCTGGGCCCATATACTCGCTCACTGACGACTTCTTGCCCAGCCAGTTTAAAATGAACATTCGGGTGCATCTGCTTTTTAACAATAAATCGGCTATGGCTTAAATAAGCATCGATGGCCTTTTGGGTCTCCGCAATTTCGGTTTCAGCTTGTGCCATTAAAACGTGGTCGTGTTGAATAGTTGCCGCCACTTTACTTTGCATCTCAATCCGTTTCTCTTCATCTGGGATCTTCGCACTGGCAATTTGCACTTCCATTAGCTCATCAAGGCGAAACTGAATTTTTTCACAGCGCTGTTGCAAAGCTTTACGCCGCTCATACAATCGCTCGTATTCACCTTCAACTAATATATAGGTATGAGGCCCTGCTTCACTACCAGCAATTACGGTCTCTAACCGGTCGCCAATATTAAATTCGCCTCCTACCAGTAACCCCCGAAAGCCCTTTTCATCTCCAACATAAACACTTTGCAGCGAGCGCACTAAACAGTGGCTAAGCTCACGAGTGATATTGATGTCTTTACCCGCACTAAGCTGGCTATATTGAGCATTGCGGGCATGAATGCAGCCATCGGCTTTTAGCACACACGATATCTGTCCATTCGGGCGACGATGACCAATAATGCCCTTTTCAATTAAGATATCACCGCCGGATTTAAGATAAGCAGAATCCACGTAACCGAGGACATGAATGTCCCCTCGAGCAATAACTTTCATCTCTTCACGCACATCGCCACTAATAACAATTGAACCTGCAAACTCGATATGACCCGTGCCTACATTGACCTCTTTCATGGCCAACACTTCATCAACACGCATGCCGTGTTCGATTTCCATCGGCAACCCAACATCAGCGGCAATTAACAGATTGGGATCATCAGGAGAAATGAGAGTTCGCTCGCCAGCGACAAGGGCTGCGTCTTCACCAGAGATACTCGAAAGCACCTGCCCATAGACATCCTTACCATCTTTACCCTGAGTGTGTGGCAGCTTGCGCATCAGTTCATCACCAGCGCGCACCGAACACATCTGGCCAAGATCTCGCATATCTACGCGCTGATTATCAAGTGGTTGCGGTTGTAACAAACGCTCTTTAGGAGTGGAAACCAAGCGCTTAAAGCGTGCGTTATGGCCGTTTTCGGCAGGCCGACCGACGGCAATAATCTCCTCCATCCGAATGCCTGGCTCAGCTGCTGCTGCGGCTTTTAAGAAATGCAGTGTCCGCTGAGTTTGCAGTCCAAAACTAACTTTCGCTTCATGCAATTTATCGATAAGTTTCGGTAAACCGATATGTTTTCCACCTTGGGCAGTGATTAAAATAGCTTTAACGGTCATCCCATCATCGGCTATGGACAACTCCATTGACGCATCCAGACACTCACCAATGACAAATGGCACGCCCTGCGAGTGTCCATCTTGAGTGCGATTTACATATTCGACTAAATGTTGAACCGCTTTTTGATTGATACAACAATCGGCATAATCGGACAATGCCAATCCAGCCAATACTTCGTCTGGTGATAGGGGAGCAATAAGAGTGGAAGGCGTCAATCCGACGTGACGCTGGTCATCCATTAGAATGAAATCATCTGGTTTGATCATACGTACAACTGGAGCAAAAGCCATTAATATCGAATACCCACTACAGCAAAATTTATTAGCAATAGCAAATAGCTATGCTTCAATAAGTTAGCTGTATCATGTTTTCTAAAGCTATTTTTATAACGGCTTAAAGTCCTTTAACTTTAACTAATCCCAGAAAAATTATATATGTATATTTTTTAATCATTAGTAATTATTTAATTTTATTTAAATTTACTGTTGGATAGCTAAACTCATTGGCTTACACTATAGAGCAATTATTGAAACACTTTCATGGACTTTAAGTTATATGCCACTACTGTTACTCGTCACTGTTGTTTGGGCCTTTTCATTTAGCCTGATCGGGGTGTATCTGTCTGGTCAAGTTGATGCCTGGTTCTCGGTATGGATACGCATTGCACTGGCGACTTTGGTTTTTCTGCCATTTTTAAGATTCAAGAATCTGTCATTTCAACTAGCGGTGAAACTGATGCTAATCGGTGCCATTCAACTTGGGATGATGTATGGGTTTTATTACCAATCGTTTCTCTACCTATCCGTGCCCGCGGTGCTGCTGTTCACGGTCTTAACACCAATGTATGTCACATTGTTTAACGACTTGATGGATAAACATCTCAATTGGCAGTTCTTTATTACGGCATCGCTCGCCACAGTTGGAGCCATTGCGATTCGCTATCAGCATATCGATGGAAATTTTATTCGGGGGTTATTAATGGTTCAGGGAGCAAACATCAGCTTTGCTCTGGGCCAAGTTGCCTATAAACGTTTAGTTGAGAAGCAAGTTGCTCATATTCCACAAAAAAGCTTCTTTGGCTGGTTCTTTATTGGTGCCTTAATCGCGGCTAGTATTGGCTATTTACTGTGGGGACATTCCGATAAACTGCCGCAGACTTCCGTGCAATGGGGCATCTTAATCTATCTTGGAGTGATTGCCTCTGGCTGGGGATATTTCGCGTTCAACAAAGGGGCGACGCAAGTTAATGTCGGAGCATTAGCCATTATCAATAACCTGCTAATCCCTGCTGGGATTTTAGTAAACCTAGTGATTTGGAACCACAATGCAGATGTTTTACGATTAAGCATTGGTGGAATCATTATTCTCTTCGCTCTTGTAATCAATCAGAAACTCTCGAAGCTATTTACCAAAGCTTAAGGCTAAAATGAGGCTACTCAAGTAGTCTCACTGCTGTAACCAATCCGGTCGATGGCGCTTAGTCCAGCGAGCGAATTTCAATTTCTCTGCAATATAAAAATTTCGATAAGCCTGAACCACATCACCAGGAACTTTGTATGGCTCTGGCATAGCCTGAGCAAAATCAGTTAATCCAATATCTTCATAAAGATAGGTTTTTTGCTCAATCTCATCTAAAACGGCAATGGACTTATGGGGCACGCTCTTATTAAAACGATAGCAGTACTCACAATTAAGCTCGCGAGCAAGCGTTGCTAACCAAACAAAATTACCATAAGAGTGTTCAACCCATAAGACACAAGGGTGATGAACATGAGTTGATTGATAAGGGGTTATAAAGCCAATCTTATTTAAAGCTGTGCACAAGATCTGAACGCTTTCTAAAATCATTTTAACGACATGCTGATCGCAGTGATACTGCGCGCACTTTCTAATATCATTATCTAGAACAAAAATATTCATACAATTAGCAGATGTTAGGCGCAGTTGATCTTTTGTGATAAGTTTTCAGCAATCAAAAAGGATTTAGGCAAGACAAACACTCTGGCCAAAAAGAGCGTTGAACGCCAGATAAATCAGCCTTGCTATTCTGCGGGTCCAATTAAATTCAACCACCAGAGATCAACAGCCCCGAGTAAACCAATTGTATAACTATAGATGAAGCAAACGAGTTGTGAGTCTGTGCTATTACTCTTTTAGCGGTTTAACCAAGCTATCAAGCCCTTCAATCTTAAGCTCTAAACACAGCTGCATCAGTTGACCTAGTTCACCCTCAGGAAAACCTTTCTTCTCAAACCACAAGAGATACTCATCTGGAACATCAATTAAAACGCGACCCGCATACTTTCCAAACGGCATTTTGTATCGTGCTAATTTAACAAGATTCTCTTTGCTTAACATAAGTTGCGATGACTTTCATAAGGGTGAATGACTATGATTTTATCAGAATTAATGAACGAGAATGCAAACCACTGACCCGGATAAAGAAAAAGATAAATAGGAGTTTTGCTAAAGCTCTAACAAGCTAATCTTTCGGATAAAAAACTAAAATACGAAAGGCACTGCAGAACACAAAGACTAACAATCAATAAACAAGCATAATACGGAACAATTCATCCGTCATGGGAGCAAAGGTCGAGATAGAGATAAAGGTAGAAATAAAGGGATAGATGGGGCAAAGCAGTCAGCAAAAATCTGCCATCAAAAAGGAAACAACAGTGTGGAGTGCTAAATGACAGGCATAAAAAAACCCCGTCCATTTGGACAGGGTCTTGATTCGAAGCCTGGCAGTGACCTACTTTCACATGGGGAAACCCCACACTATCATCGGCGCTGTTGCGTTTCACGTC